>JBIKOZ010000192.1:0-4212 GCA_044357745.1 Limnohabitans sp.
GACGAAATGTTCACCTATGCCGAAACAGCCAAGGTTCGGGGCTTGTTTGCCATCATTGCAGGTGCCGGCGGCGCAGCCCACTTACCCGGCATGTTAGCGGCAAAAACACTGGTGCCGGTGCTGGGCGTGCCCGTGCCCAGCAAACACTTGCAAGGCGTCGATTCCCTGCACAGCATTGTGCAAATGCCCAAGGGCATTCCCGTGGCCACCTTTGCCATTGGTGCAGCAGGTGCCGCCAATGCCGCTTTGTTTGCGGTGGCCATGCTGGCGCAAAACGATGCAGCCCTTCAAGCCAAGCTGGAACAATTTAGAAAAGATCAAACGGCTGCGGCGCAAGCCATGACCTTGCCGCCGGTGGGTGGTGCGTGAACGGCATGATCCCGCCAGTGTCTTTGTTACCGGGTGCCAGTGCTGAAAGTGGCGCTTCGCCTATTGCCGAACCCCTCACCCTGGGTGTGATGGGGGGCGGTCAGTTGGGCCGCATGTTTGTGCATGCTGCGCAAGCCATGGGGTACTTCACTGCGGTGTTAGACCCGGATGCACAAAGCCCTGCAGGGCGTGTGAGCCATCGTCATATTCAAACCGATTACACCGATTCTTTGGGGCTCCAGCAATTGGCGGCATGTAGCGCAGCCATCACCACTGAGTTTGAAAATGTGCCCGCACTTGCATTGCGCGAATTGGCCAAGTTGCGGCCCGTCTCGCCAGGTGCTGATGCGGTGGCCATTGCCCAAGATCGTGCCGCAGAAAAGGCGCACTTCGTCAAATGCGGTGTCCCGTGTGCGCCCTATGCCGTCATTGAGTCTGCAGATCAATTGGCCGTCGCCTTGACCCACCACTTACTGCCTGGTATTTTGAAAACAGCCCGCATGGGCTATGACGGTAAAGGCCAAGTGCGCGTGAGAGATGCAGCGGCTTTGCGCGCCGCATGGGAAGAATTAAAGCAAGTGCCTTGTGTCTTGGAAAAAATGTTGCCATTGAGCCTGGAGTGCTCGGTCATTGTGGCGCGCGGCTGCGATGGGCAGATGGTGAATTTTCCGGTTCAGCGCAATTTACACCGCGAAGGTATTTTGGCAGTCACTGAAGTTTATGAAGGCCACTTGCCCGAAGCACTGCAGCAACAAACCGTGGCAGCGGCGCGCGCCATTGCCGAAGGCGTGAATTATGTGGGCGTGTTGTGTGTTGAATTTTTTGTGCTGCAAGATGGCAGCATGGTGGTCAATGAAATGGCACCCCGCCCGCACAACAGTGGCCATTACACCCTTGATGCTTGCGACCAAT
This sequence comes from Limnohabitans sp., assembly GCA_044357745.1. GTDB lineage: Bacteria > Pseudomonadota > Gammaproteobacteria > Burkholderiales > Burkholderiaceae_C > Limnohabitans_A. Next base: position 1,282 of record JBIKOZ010000192.1, read on the forward strand.
CACAATTTGATTTGCAAGTTCGCACGCTGGCCGGCTTGCCTTTGACGCAACCGCGCCAACACAGCCCCGCCATCATGCTCAATGTGTTAGGCGATCTGTGGTTTGATGCCAAAGGCACAAAGCGCTTGCCAGATTGGTCTTCGGTGTTGGCATTGCCTGGCACGCATTTGCATTTGTATGGCAAAACAGAAGCGCGCAAATCGCGCAAGATGGGACACCTCAACGTCACGGGTGCTTCTGCGAAAGACGTTCGCAATGTGGCCTTGAAAGCCGCGGCTATTTTGGGCATTGAGGCTTTTTAAATTGGGCGCCAGCGCTCTTCTCACCGCTTAGGCGCCCGCCCATCCTTCTACCGCACCCCCACCTGACCCCTCATGATTATTTCTGGCAACAACCCCGCGAATGTGCAACAAGCCGTTGATGCTTTGTGCGCAGGTGAACTCGTGGGCTTGCCTACAGAAACAGTTTATGGATTGGCGGCCGATGCCAGCAACGAATCAGCCGTTGCCAAGATTTTCAAAGCCAAGGGCCGGCCTTCTAGTCACCCTCTGATTGTTCATGTGGCCGCATCGGACTCCGTTCCAAAATTTGCCAATGAAGTCCCCGACTTTGCACACAAACTGATGACGCAATTTTGGCCCGGCCCGCTCACACTCATCTTGCCGCGGCGTGCTGAGATGGCGGCAGCGGCAGCGGGCGGACAGAACTCTGTAGGCTTGCGCTGCCCATCACATCCGATGGCACTTGACGTTTTAAATGCTTGTGCCGCAAAAGGCGTCTGGGGTGTGGCTGCACCGAGTGCCAATCAGTTTGGGCGTGTGAGCCCAACCACGGCTGCACATGTGCAATCAGAATTTGGACAAGCGCTTTTAATTTTGGATGGCGGCGAATGCGAGGTTGGCATTGAGTCCACCATCATCGACTGCACCCGCGGGGTACCCGTTTTGTTGCGGCCTGGTCAAATTAGCCGTGCACAAATTGAACAAGCCTGTGACTTGAAATTGGTGAATCCGCAAGCCTTGAACTCCGAAGCGCCGCGTGCTTCGGGCACCTTGGAATCGCATTACGCGCCCACAGCCAAGCTGCGATTGATGCGCACCGAGGAATGGCAAAAAGCATTGGCGACGTTGGGCCCTCACACGCAAAATTTGGCTTTGTGGTCTGTTCAAAAACCTTCGCAGGACCTGATGGGCGCTGGCTTGTTCTGGCGCGCCATGCCTTCCCATGCAACGCAGGCAGCACACGATTTGTTCAGCGTGTTGCGCGACTTTGATACGCGAGGTGTGCGCACCATTTGGATTGAAACGCCACCCGATACGCCGGAGTGGGAAGGTGTGCACGACAGGTTGAAGCGTGCCGCAGCCTGACAGCTTGGAAAAGTCGGCCATCCAATGAAACATTGAACTAAGACTTTTTCCGATCCTTTACGGTCCACTCCAGCAATTTGTCCAAGGCTGGTCGCGCCGCATTGGCGTTGGGGTGGTTCACGATGACGACAAAGACATAGCGCTGCCCGCTCAAGCCTTCTACATAACCGGCCAGAGAGGCCACATCTCTGAGGCTGCCAGACTTTAATCGCGCACGGCCAATGGCCTCGGACTTGGGCCGCCGATCTTTCAGGCGCGCTACGGTGCCGTCCACGCCAGCGATGGCCAATGAGTTTTGCAATGCGTCTGCATAGTTACTGCGTGCAGCAAGGTGAAGGAGTGCCGCCACCGCTTGCGCATCACTGCGCTCCTCGCGCGAGAGGCCTGAGCCATTGTCAAGAATAGGCGGTCTTTGATCGCCCAAATGCTGTTGCCACCATTGCAAAACGAGTCGGCGAGAGGCTTCAAAATTGCCCCGCCCCTGCTGGCTCGACAAGGTCAGGAACAACTGCTGCGCCATCACGTTGTTTGAAAATTTATTGATGTCCGACACGATGTCGGCCAGAGGCAAGGAAAGGCCTTCAAGCCAAAGGGTGGCGTTGGGTGGTGCGAGGCCTGCGCGAACTTGGCCTTGGAGTTTGCCGCCAGCCTGAGCCCACATGGCCTGTACCATGCGGGGTCCAAAGCTGCTGGGTTGTACGTAGGCCACGGGCCATTTTTGCTCACCGCAAGCTGTGGGGTAGGCGCCATTGAAGCGAATGCTGTCAGCTTGAGAAAAATCAGCACGAAGCTGGTTGCGCCAGTCTTGGCACTTGCTTGAGGTCAAGGGCACGGTGGCAGGCCACATCACATTGGCCAACGGAGGCTCGCTTTCCACCTTGGCCACACCTTGTGCCAAGTCTGGTGAGAACTTGAACAGAATGGCATTGAAGTTGAGCAGCAAGCCCTGCGGCGCCACGTTGTAGGGTCGCAGGGGTTCGTCGTCAAAACTGGCGGCGCTTTTGGTTTGCAGATCAAACACACTGGCATCCAAGATGATGTCGCCCTTCACCTCTTTAAGGCCTTTGGCCATGACGTCTTGCAGCAAGCTTTGCAAGCGCTCTACCACCAGCTTGGGATCGCCGCTGCCTTTCAAATACAGATTGCCTTGAAGTACGCCGTTGATCACGGGTCCATCCATCAAGACTCGATTGCGCCAGGTGAAGTCGGGGCCCAAAATGGACAGGCCGGCCGAGGTTGTGATGAGCTTCATGACAGAAGCTGGGTTCATTTCAGCGTTGGCGCGATGGGATAGCCGCGGTTTTTGCAATGTGTTCTTGCCTTGGGTTGGAGATTCCAAGGGCGTGATCAAAATGCTAACGGCGCTGAGCGGCACCTCCGCTTGTTGAAAGGCAGCGGCGACCGGCGCTGGAAGCTGGTTTTTTTCGATGACCCTTTGTTCTTTTGCCAACACCGACAGGCTGTGACAAAGCATCAGGCAGGCGACACCACCCATGATCAGGTCTGTCATCAAGGGCTTTTGAGGCGCCTGGCACCTGAAGCTTTTGGAGGGCTGTTTTAAAAA
>JBIKOZ010000222.1:0-3693 GCA_044357745.1 Limnohabitans sp.
AATCATTGATTGGAAATTAATGTTGATCTGACCCCAATTAAATTAATTTTCCACCGGAGATAACATGAACCAACCTATCAAAGCCTTTGCATCACAAGCCGACTTGGCCGACAAGGTAATTAAATTTGAGCAACTCAGCAAGCACTGCTGGGCCTACACCGCTGAGGGCGATCCCAATTCAGGCGTGATCATGGGTGACAAGTTCATCATGGTGAGCGATGCCACGGCCACGCCTGGCATGGCGCGTGATTTGATCAAGCAAATTCGCGCCATCAGTGACAAGCCTATCAAGTACGTGTTGCTCACACACTATCACGCTGTGCGCGTGTTGGGCGCCAGTGCGTATGCGGCGGAAGGCGCGACGGAAGTGATTGCCAGCCAAGGTACTTACGAGTTGATTGTGGAGCGCGGCGCGCAAGACATGAAGAGCGAGATGGAGCGCTTTCCGCGTTTATTCCGCGGTGCTGAAGAAGTGCCCGGCCTGACATGGCCCACCATGATCGTTGGCGGTGGTGATGCCACCCAGGGTGAGGTGCCAGGCAAATTAGTGATCGACTTAGGCGGCGTGAAGGTTCAAATTTGGAGCCCCGGACATGGCCACACGCGAGGCGACACCATTGCTTGGGTAGAAGAAGAGAAGGTCCTTTTCTCTGGCGACTTGGTGGAATACGAAGCAGGTGTGTACACCGGTGATGCGCAGCTCGAAGAGTGGCCTGCCACGCTTGAGGCCTTGCGTGCATTGAAAGCCGAAGCCATCGTGCCAGGGCGCGGAGAAGCCATGCGAGGCCAGGCCAATGTCAACAAAGCCTTGGACTACACCAAGCGCTGGGTCGAAACCTTGTTCAATGCAGGCAAAGAAGCTGTCGCTGGCAAGATGGATTTAAAAGCCGCCATGGCTCACACACGCAAGAGCATGGACCCCGTATTTGGCCATGTGTTCATCTACGAACACTGTTTGCCCTTCGATGTGACCCGCGCTTACGACGAAGCCTCCGGCATCAAAAACCCTCGTATCTGGACCGCAGAGCGCGACATCGAAATGTGGAAAGCCCTCCAAGACTGAAAATTTAATTGGGGCCAGATCAAAAACAATTGGGGTCAGATCAACATTAATTTTTTGTGATTCAAAGAGAACTTTGAGACTACTAAATTAATGTTGATCTGACCCCAATTGTTTTTGATCTGACCCCAATTGTTGTGACCCCATTTATTGCATCAGCTCGCGCACATCGGTTTCGTAGTCTTTTAATTTACGCTGCGCTTTCAAGCGTTGGCTGGGGGACATGGTGTTGTGGAGTTGTGCTAAGTTTTGGCAGGCTTTTTGCTCGAATTCAAGCTGCTTAGACAGTTCAGCCTCATCTTTGGGGCGGACTGATTGCAACATCAATGCCTGCAACATTTTTTCCACTTGCGGCAGGGGCATGGCAGGCTTGGTGATCTCGGATGACATGGCTTGCAGCGCACTCAGCTGGTCTTGTTGACGCTTGAGTCGTCGCTCATAGCCCGACTCTGGTGTCCATGCGGACTGTAAAAATTGCTGTTTCAGCAGTTGCCTTTGCTCGGTGCTCAAGTCGCCATAAAACGAGTTGAAGCGCTCGGCGGCAATGTCGACTCGCTTTTTGATGCGCGTGTCTGGCGTGCCTTGAAGCCACTGCTTTTTCCAGTCTTCGTTGCGCGAGGCCCACTCTTTTTCTAAATGCTTGAGTTGTTTGGCGTTCAATTGAGACACGATGGGCGCAGCCAAGCGACCACTTTCTTGGATGAAAGATTCAATGCGAATTTGAGCGCCCTCCCAGATTTTGCAGGCTTGTTCTGGGGTGATGTTGCGTGGGGCCAGCGCTTGGGCTTGTACCAGCAGTTCTGCAATGGCAGGGAGCTCTTCTTTGCGGTGCCATGCCTGAAGCTTTTGAAGCGCCACCTTGGCCTGGGGACCTTGGACATCCGTGAAGTCAATGTAGCTGTCTAGCCACCAAGATGCGATTTCGGGCAGCTTGTTGTAGCCTAAGCGGACAGCGCTGCAGCCGGTCAAAATGGTGCTCATTGCCACAGCCATCAAAGAAGCCGTGATAATTCGGAACCAAAAGGGAAATTTCGACATGCCGGACACCTCAGTTAATCAATCTGCATTTTCGCTCGAACGGCCGCTGGACGTGGTTGTCATGGCCGCCGGTAAGGGTACTCGAATGAAAAGCCGTCTGCCCAAGGTCTTGCAGCGTTTGGCAGGCAAGCCCTTGTTGGGACATGTGCTGGCCACAGCCGCTCAATTGAAAGCGCGCTCGGCCATCGTGATAACCGGTCACGGCGCAGCGGAGGTGGAGGCCGCCGTTTCATTGTCGGCAGGTGCTTTGGCGGTCAAATTTGTCAGGCAAGAGCCGCAATGGGGCACAGGTCACGCAGTGCAACAAGCGGTGCCTGTGCTGGCCGACGATGGCTTGGTGGTGGTGCTTTCGGGCGATGTGCCCTTGACGCGTCCTGAAACGCTTCAAGCCTTGATGCATTGCGTGCGCAAGGCAGGCGCAACAGCAGACAGCTTGGCCTTGCTCACCCTCGATATGCCCAACCCGACAGGCTATGGCCGCATTGTGCGCACACCGAAGGGCGACAGCGTGCTGGCCATCGTGGAGCAAAAAGACGCCAGCTCAGAGCAACTTCAAATTCAAGAGGTTTACAGCGGCATCATGGCGGTGCCCGCCAAACAGCTCAAAACGTGGCTGGCCAAACTGGACAACCAGAACGCTCAAGGTGAGTATTACCTTACCGATGTTGTGAAGTGGGCTGTGGCCGATGGCGTGAAGGTGGTCGCGCATCGCATTCAAGACGAGCTACAAGTAACAGGCGTGAACAGCCCCCAACAATTGGCCCAATTGGAACGTGCTTATCAGTTGCAACAAGCCAACGAATTGATGTTGCAAGGCGTGCGTTTGGTTGATCCTGCGCGCTTGGATGTGCGTGGGGATTTGCATTGCGAAGCCGATGTGGAAATCGATGTCAACTGCGTGTTTGAAGGGCAAGTGCATTTGGGCGAAGGCGTGCGCATTGGTCCCAACTGCGTCATTGCCAATGCGCGCATTGCCGCTGGCGCCGTCATTCATGCCTTCACCCACATCGATGGTGAAAAGTTAGGTGTGATCGTGGGCGAGGGCGCCATGATTGGCCCCTTTGCGCGCCTCAGACCTGGCGCGCAATTGGGCGCCGAAGTGCACATTGGAAATTTTGTGGAGGTGAAAAATTCCACATTGGCCAAAGGCGCCAAAGCCAACCATTTGGCCTACTTGGGCGATGCCACTGTGGGCGAGCGCGTGAACTTTGGCGCAGGCAGCATCACGGCCAATTACGATGGCGCCAACAAGCACCGCACGGTGATTGAAAACGATGTTCACATTGGCAGCAACTGCGTCCTTATCGCGCCTGTCACCATCGGTACAGGGGGCACTGTGGGAGGCGGTTCTGCCATTTCAAAAAGCACCGAAGCCGGTGCGTTGAGCGTGGCGCGTGGCAGACAAACCAGCATTGCCAATTGGGAAAGGCCGAAGAAAAAGCCTGCGGCCAAGTAATCCTTGAATGTCAAACCTCAAGGGCTTGGCAGCGGCAACTCGGTGCCAAACTTGGCGCGCTTGACGCTGAAGAAGGCTTTCACATTTCTCACATTGGCATCTTGCGTGAGCAATTTTTGTGTGAGCGCTAAGTAAGCGG
>JBIKOZ010000193.1:0-4195 GCA_044357745.1 Limnohabitans sp.
TGTTCAAAAAGCCATGGAAATTCAATTCAAATTACTGCCAATGCATAAGAATTTGTTTGTTGAAGCCAACCCCATCCCCGTCAAATGGGCCATGGCCCGCATGGGACTCTGCGGTGGCGCCCTGCGTTTGCCAATGACTGAACTTTCAAAATCGCAGCAATCCGTGGTGGAAGCGGCGATGCGCGCAAGCGGACTCATTTAAGACTTACAAGTTATTGCTCCCCTTCACTTCAGGAAATACACGTGAATCGATTAGCGCTTACCCTTCGCCAAATGACTGCACTGGCCATTGCCACATCTTTAGCTTGCCTCAATTCTGGCTGCTCCTCACTGGAAGAGGACAAAATCAATTACAAAAGCGCCAGCAAACAATTGCCAACACTTGAGGTTCCACCTGACCTGACCCAACTCAAACGAGACAGCCGCTACCAAATCAATGGCGCAACCAGAGCATCCACGCTTGCTGCGGCCAATGCGGGAACAGCCCGCACTGCCAATGACTCGGGCACGGCCATTACCCAAGCAGGCGAGGCCAAAATTGAGCGTATTGGCAATCAACGTGTATTGAGCATTGCACTCAGCCCCGATGCTGTTTGGGAACCTCTTCGCTCATTTTGGAAAGACAACGGCTTTACCCTCAACCTTGATCAACCCGAATTGGGCATCATGGAAACCGACTGGGCAGAAAACCGCGGCAAATTGCCACAAGACTTTATTCGCAATGCCATCGGCAAAGTATTGGATGCTTTGTATTCAACGGGTGAACGTGACAAGTTCCGCACTCGCGTAGAACGTACGGCCAAGGGTCTCGAAATCACCGTTACGCATCGCGGCATGATTGAGGTTTATACAGGTCCTATGGGCAGCAGCACTGCTTGGACGCCACGTCCTGCTGATCCTGAATTAGAAATTGAATTCTTGCGCCGCTTGATGTTGAAGCTGGGCGGTCAATCTACGATCAATGCCGGCGCTACAAACGCATCCGCCATGGCGACCAGTGGCATTGCTTCAGATGTCAAAATGACCAAAGTTAATAACCTGCCTGCGATTGAAATCAAAGACGATTTTGATCGCGCCTGGAGACGCGTCGGTGTGGCCATTGACCGCACTGGATTTACAGTTGAAGACCGTGATCGCGCACAAGGTGTTTTCTTTGTGAGATATGCGCCCCAAGGCACGCCAGACAAAGCACCAGGTTTCTTTGCCAAACTTTTCTCCACTGAAAAAGCAACGCCTTCTTTGGCCAAATATCGCATTGCAATTACCAGCAAGGGCGATCTATCAACCGTCGTCATTCAGGCTGCAGATGGTTTGCCCGAAACCTCTGCCAATGGCGAGAAAATCATCAAGCTTCTAGCTGACGAGATCAAGTAACCCACAAACACGCCAAGCTTTGCTTGGACCACTTGAATGTCAAATTGAAGAGACGAAAAAAAAACCCCGCATCGCGGGGTTTTTCTCTGACTGTCAAGAATTACTTCTTAGGTGCTTCAGCAGGTGCAGGTGCAGCTGGCGCAGCAGCGGGTGCAGCAGCAGCAGGCGCAGCAGCAGCGTCAGCAGGCTTTGCGTCAGCAGCAGGTGCAGCTGGCGCAGCAGCAGCGGGTGCTGGTGCAGGAGCAGCAGCGGGTTCTTTTTTACCGCAAGCGGCCAAAGCAGCAGCAGCGATCACAGCAGCCAAAACGAGGGACTTGTTCATGATTATTTTCCTTAAAGTTAGTGAAAAAACAATTTCCGGGAAATTGTCATCAGGGCTAGAAACCCGGTTGACAGAACAGCAAGCACTCGAGTTCTTACTGTTCAGCCTCGAATTATAGCTTTTTTGGTGCACTCATCTCAGCCATGCCCTCGGTGGCCTGTTGCCACCAGCCCTCTTCCCACCAAGACCTCATCAATTTGGCCGCATCGCGACTTAAAAGTGAAGCCCCTTTTTGAGAAAGGTATTTTCCATTGGCCAGTTGCCGCAGCAACTGGGCATCTCGGCCCGATGCGCGAAAACTTTCGCCATTGATGAAAATATGATGGGCATCAAACAGCATTTTGGTGCGGCGGTCCAAGCGCATGGCACAAGGCCAATTCAAATGATCAAGCTCGCTTTGATCTGGGTTGTCAAACCAAACATTGGGTTTCGGCTCGGTCAAAGACTCGCCCAGAAGGCAATTCAGCATCTCAGGGTTTCTCAATGCCTTTGACACGGAAATTGCGGCAAATTTTTGCAAGGCCTTTGGAATAGAGGCGTCACACAGGGCTGCCGCTTGATCAGGGTCTTGGTAAAGCGCATTGCGACCCTCATCACTGTTTTCAGCAGCCTCTTCCGACATTCCCATCAACAATTGACTCACCAATTCTGCTTTTCTAGGAACTTTAAAACCTACCGAGTAAGTCATGCACTCGCCGACAGCAACGCCATCATGGGCATACCCTGGCGGGAGATAAAGCATGTCGCCCGGATTCAGCACATACTCAGCCTCAGGTTTGAATTCTTTGAGGATTTTGAGCGGAACCCCCTCTTGCAACTCAAACTTTTTTTGGCGCCCAATTCGCCACTTCCTTTGTCCTTGGGCTTGTAATAAAAACACGTCATAGCTGTCGAAATGCGGACCCACACCACCGCCATCAGTGGCGTAACTGATCATCAAATCATCTAAACGGGCATCTGGCACAAAGCGAAACTGCTGTAACAAAGCATGAACCGCATCGTGATGCAAATCAACGCCTTGAATCAGCACCGTCCAATCAGGGGTCTTGAAGGATGGCAGGCTTTTACGACGAATGGGTCCCTTTTTCAAGGTCCATTGTGGGCCCCTGCGAACAATGAGTCGCGACTCAACTTCCTCACTTTCAACCATGTCCAACAGCGTCGCACGGTCAATCAAGGGCTGCATGTCAGGCACGGCTTGTCGAATCAGTAATGGCTTTTTTTGCCAATGCCGCTTCATAAACTGCTGCGGGGTCAGGCCCGCTAAAAGGGTCAAAGGGGTATTTTTTTGCATATCAACGGGCTCAAAAACGTTTTTAAAACTGCGACAATTCTGGGATGGATATTACTTCTCAATGTGTGGTCGAACTGACCTGGACGCTCAAAGATACTTTGGGCGAAGTTTTAGACGAGCTCGACGAGCCTGTGGCTTTTTATGTGGGCGGACACGACTTATTGCCGAAAATTGAAGAAGCACTCCAAGGTCATACGGTTGGCGCCAAGGTCGATTTGCACCTAGAACCCGAAGACGCATTCGGTGATTTTGACGAAAACTTGCTCTTTTTAGAGCCTCGCCACCTGTTCCCTCAAGACATCCAAGAAGGCCTGACCATCGAGGGGACGGCTTTACCAGCCGCATGTAACCCTGATGCGCCGCGCAACGTTCTCTACACCATCACCGAGATTTACCCAGCGCATGTTGTGTTGGATGGCAACCACCCCTTGTCAGGCATTGCATTGCGCCTTAACCTTCAAGTGAACCACGTGCGCTTGGCCACCGACCAAGAACAAGAAGCCGGAACTTGTGGCACCGGATTTTTCAAAATTGAAATAGGTGACGCACCCGATTCACCAGGTGGCTTGTTGCACTGAGTCTTTCATCGACCCTAGGGGTTTGTCAGGCGCAAGGCTTTAGCGCTTGCCTGTTGAACCGTAGCCGCCTTCGCCACGCTCACTGGGCGCATCAAAATCAGTCACCACGTTGAACTGCGCCTGCATCACAGGCACGATGACCATCTGGGCAATCCGCTCCATGGGTTGAATGGTGAAAGCCTCTTGACTTCGATTCCAGCAGCTCACCATCAACGGGCCTTGGTAATCGCTGTCAATCAAACCAACCAAATTGCCCAGGACAATACCGTGCTTGTGTCCTAAGCCAGAACGAGGAAGCAGCATGGCGGCATATCCTGGGTCTTTTAAATACACCGACAATCCCGTTGAAATGAGTTGCCAAGCATTGGGCTGCAATGTCAGGGGTGCATCCAAGCAGGCCCGTAAATCAAGGCCTGCACTGCCAGGGGTGGCGTAGGCTGGCAATTGATCCTTCATGCGGGGATCGAGAATTTTAACGTCTACGTTCATCATCGTTGTGCGAGTCTTAAAGGGTGCCAAGGCGTTTGGCAATGTCTTGAATTAAATCTTGCGCCAGTTTGGTTTTGGTATCTCGCGCCAATTCCTTGGCGCCATGAGCGTCTACCAAAAGCAAGGCGTTGTCGTCCT
>JBIKOZ010000194.1:0-4179 GCA_044357745.1 Limnohabitans sp.
AGCAATAAATATGCGCCTGACTTGGTTTTTCTAACAAGGGCCAAAAGTCAAGCCCCATGTCTGGATTGCCGCCATCAAAATGGAAGCTAACTTCACCGGCATTCTGCAGTGATTGAAGCTCAGGCATAAAGGCCGCACCTTCAGCATCTCTAGCGCAATAGTAAAAACGAAAGTGACCCAGGCCGCCGTTTTGCTTGTGCCGCGACATGTGACGCGCCATGGCCAGCAAGGGTGTGACGCCAATACCGCCTGCAATGAAAATGGCGTCCTGATCAGGGTCAACCATTCCAAAATCATTTTTGGGGGCAGAGGCAGGCAGTAAGTCGCCGACTTGAACTTGTTCAATCATGCGCTTCGAGCCGCCCCGGCCATGGGGTTCCAGCTTGACTGTAATTTCACAATATTCGGTGACGGCAGGGTCGTTGCACAGGGAATAGTTTCGACGCTGACCACCAGGGGTTTGAACGCTGATGTGGGCCCCTGCTGTGAATACAGGCAGGGCGGCCCCATCTGGGTGCAACAGTTTGAATTGCCAAATATCCCGTGCCACCTGGCTTTTTTGTTGAACCAGCAGGGGATTTAAATCTGAGTCGAGCGGCAGAGTCATAGAGAACGAATGAGAGAAATTGGGCTGAAAGAGGGGGTTACCAGCATGCCTAACCAAATTGCAACTTGACAAAGATCATGCTTTGCCTTTATCTTAGAGCCCTAAGAATAATTGTGCAAGCTTTTAACGGCCTCCATTGCTTAACCGCAAAGAAAAAATTGAATCCATATGATTACGCCAGAAGAAAATGAATTGCTGTGTCGAGTTGAGGGCAATGCGCCCATGGGTCAACTGATGCGCCGTCAATGGTTGGTCATCTGTCTGGTTGAAGAGGTTTCTGAACCAGACGGAGCGCCCATCAAGGCACGTATTTTGGGCGAAGATTTGGTGGTCTTCAGAGACACCAAAGGTCGTGTGGGCGTCATGGACGAATATTGTCCGCACCGCCGAGTTTCTTTGGTTTACGGCCGCAACGAAGACTGCGGCCTGCGTTGCCTCTATCACGGCTGGAAGATGGATGTGGCTGGTAATGTGGTGGACATGGCGTCTGAACCCCAGGGCAGCGGTTTGGTTGAAAAGGTCAAGCACCGCGCTTATCCCACCCATGAATGGGCTGGCTTGGTCTGGGCCTACATGGGCCCACCTGAGCACCAGCCAGAGTTCACGCCACCCCCATGGGCGCCTCATGCAGATTCGCGCTTGGCCGTGGCAAAAATCATTGTTCCGTGCAACTGGGCTCAAATTTTAGAAGGTCAAATCGATTCTGCACACAGCTCTAGTTTGCATTCATCCGACATGGTGCCCGCCCGCATCGATGGCGCTCAGGCTACAGACACGCAATGGCTTCGCCCCTCCACTGACAAGTCACCGCGCATGCAAGTGGCGCAAACCGCCTACGGTTTTAGATATGCGGCCATTCGTCGACCCATCAAGGATGCACAAACCCACGAATACATTCGAAGCACTGTGTTTGTCGCACCCGCATCGGCACTCATTCCGCCCAATGATCAATACAACGTGGCCAACATGAATGTGCCGATTGACGACCACCACACTGCGTTTCACTTCATGGCTTGGGGCTCACCCGAAACGACGCCGGATCATGCAACATGGCGCGCTTTTTTGCATGCCCAAGTGGGCGACGACTTGGATGCTCAATTTCACCCTAGACGAACGCATGAAAATCGTTTTGAACAAGACCGCGCAGCGATGAAAGCCGGTAACTTCACCGGCATTCAAGGTATTCCCAATCAAGACATGGCCATGTGGGTCTCGATGGGTCCCATCGTGGACAGATCGAACGATCGATTGGGCGCCAGTGACATGGCCATTGTGGCGTTTAGACAAACGATGCTGAAAGCAGTGCGCAGTTTTATGGCAGGTGAAACGCCCATTGGCACTGGTGAATGCCGCATTCCTTTGCAGGTTTGTGCATATCAATCTATCATTCCCAAAACCACAGACTGGCGCAGTTTTGATGCGCAGCCTGTTTAACAAACCGCATAATTGGAGACATTCCCATGAAACGTCGCGAACTATTGGCCGCATCGGCGGCACCATTTTTGGCAGGACTGCAAATGCCTGCATGGAGTCAATCTTCTTTTAACTTCACAAAGCCTGTGAAGTTCATCGTGCCTTATGCGCCCGGTGGCTTGCCAGATACGGTGGCCCGGGTTTTTGCGCAGCGTATCGGCGAGCGCATTGGCCAAGGTGTTGTGATTGAAAACAAGCCGGGTGGCAATGGCGTGGTCTCGGCACAAGCCTTGGCCAGTAGTCCCAACGATGGACATACTTTTTTGGTGACCGATGGCTCGATGTTCTCCATTAACCCGCTGATTTACAAAAGCTTGGCCTACGATTTGAAGCGTGACTTTGCACCTGTTTCTTTGTTGGCGCGCTCGCCCTTGTATTTGGCAGTGCATCCCAAGGTACCCGTCAATACCTTGCAAGAATTTGTGCAATACGTCAAAGCGCGTCCAGATCAGTTGAACTATGGCTCTTCTGGCATTGGCAGCAGCCACCACCTCACCATGGAAGCCATCAAGGCTTCTTTGGGTCTTGATATCAGGCATGTTCCATTCAGAGGATCGGGCCAGTCTGTGCCGGCCCTGATTGGCGGTCAAGTAGAGTGTTTGTTCTCAGCTTTGCCTTCACTGTCTGGCTTTGCTAAAAATAACCAGGTCAAAATTTTGGGGAGCAATGCGGCCCAGCGTTCTTCTCTGATGCCGCAGGTGCCCAGTATTTCTGAAGTGATTCCTGGTTTTGATTTTGCGGTCATCATTGGCGTGCTGGCATCTTCTAATGCACCTGCAGGTGCCATTGCACGATTGAGTGCAGAGGCTGCTGCTGTGAAGAGCCACCCCGAACTTTTGGCCACCCTGGCCACGGCTGGCATTGACGCTGTGGGCAGTACGCCAGCCGATTACGCCAAAGCCATTCAGTCTGAAAACGAGCGTTTGGCCAAAGCGGTTTCGATCGCTGGACTCAAGCCCGAATAATTAACTCTGAGCCCCGAATGGCCAAACTACCTCTCAGCTTTGCATGCTGGAATTACGATCGCACCCGTGCCTTGATGGATGGCAGCGTGCAAGTCGACGGCATTGATTTAAATTATCTCAACCTTCCCGTGGAGGAAACATTTTTCCGCATGGCTCGCTTTCGCGAGTTTGATGTCTGTGAAATGTCTTTGTCGTCTTACTGCGTTTCCTTGCACAAACCCGATCGGCCCTTCATTGCCATTCCGGTTTTTCCTTCACGTTTCTTTCGTCACTCTAGCATCTATGTGAATGCCAATTCAGGGATCAACGAGCCTAAGGATTTGATTGGCAAACGCATCGCCAGTCCAGAATACCAAATGACGGCGCCCGTTTGGATTCGCGGTATTTTGCAAGACCACTATGGCGTGCCTGTTGATGCCCAGCCCTACTTGTTTGGTGGCGAGGAGGAGACGGGCCGCGTTGAAAAGCAGAAACTTAACTTGCCGCCCAATATTCAAGTCAACCCTATTGGCCCGCATCAAACTTTGTCGCAGATGTTGCACGATGGCGAGTTAGATGCACTTTATACCGCGCGCATGCCATCTTCATTTTTAAAGGGCGATGGCAAAGTAAAACGCTTGTTTGAAAACTATGTCGAGATAGAGCGAGCCTACTTTCGTCAAACTAAAATTTTTCCGATCATGCACACCGTGGTTATTCGCCGTGAAGTGTATGAAGCCAATCGATGGATTGCACAATCTCTGACCAAGGCTTTCATTGAAGCGCAGCGTAAAACCTACGAAGATCTTTACGAAACCGCAGCACTCAAAGCCATGTTGCCGTGGTTGACGGCGCACGTAGAAGAAGCGCGTAAAGAGTTTGGCAACGACTGGTGGTCTTATGGTCTGGAGAAAAATGTAGACGTGTTAGAAACTTTCACGCGCTACCACCACGAGCAAGGCTTGTCGCCTCGCAAGCTAAAGCCCCAAGAGTTGTTCGCGCCTGAGTCGCTCGAAGCTTTCAAAATCTAAACTCACAGAAAAGAGTCCCGCATGGAATTTTCGCTCAGCACCGACGTGGTGCTGATCACTGCGGCGTGCACTGCAGCGATTTTGATGGGTGGCATTGTCAAAGGCACGTTGGGCGTTGGTTTGC
>JBIKOZ010000011.1:0-14344 GCA_044357745.1 Limnohabitans sp.
TAAACGTTTTGGCGGTTTGCAGGCCTTGTCAGAGGTGGGCATGACCATTCAGCGAGGTCAGGTTTATGGCTTGATTGGTCCCAATGGCGCTGGTAAAACCACTTTTTTCAATGTCATCACGGGCCTTTACAAACCTGACAGCGGTCGCTTTGAACTGGCAGGACGCGCTTACCAGCCCACTGCCGTGCATGAAGTGGCCCAGGCGGGAATCGCGCGTACCTTTCAAAACATTCGCTTGTTTGCTGAAATGACCGCCTTGGAAAATGTCATGGTGGGTCGTCACGTGCGAACTTCTTCAGGTTTGTTGGGGGCTATTTTTAGAACGCCCAAATTCAAGCAAGAAGAAGCGGAAATTGCACAACGCGCGCAAGAGTTGTTGGACTATGTGGGCATTGGGCAATATGCCGACTACCGAGCTCGCACGCTTTCTTATGGCGATCAACGCAGGTTGGAAATTGCACGTGCACTGGCCACTGACCCCCAACTCATTGCACTGGACGAACCCGCAGCCGGTATGAACGCCACTGAAAAAGTGCAATTGCGTCAACTGATTGATCAAATTCGAAAAGACAATCGCACCATCTTGTTGATTGAGCATGACGTGAAATTGGTAATGGGCTTATGTGATCGTGTCACTGTCCTGGATTACGGAAAACTGATCGCCGAAGGCACTCCCGCTGAAGTTCAGAAAAATGAAAAAGTCATCGAAGCCTATTTGGGCAGCGGAGGGCATTGAGATGATGGCCACATTGTTGAACGTGAAAGGACTTCAAGTCACCTATGGCGGTATTCAGGCTGTCAAAGGGGTTGACTTTGAGGTGAGAGAAGGTGAGTTGGTTTCTTTGATCGGTTCCAACGGTGCTGGTAAAACCACCACCATGAAAGCCATCACAGGCACACTGCCCATTCATGCCGGCGACATTGAATACTTGGGGAAAAGCATTGTGGGTCAGGGCCCTTGGGATTTGGTCAAGCAAGGCTTGGCCATGGTGCCTGAGGGTCGCGGTGTATTCACGCGCATGACCATCATTGAAAATTTGCTGATGGGGGCCTATATTCGGACGGATACGGCAGCCATCCAAGATGACATGGAAAAAGTTTTTCATACGTTCCCACGTTTGCAAGAACGCAAGGATCAATTGGCAGGAACCCTTTCAGGGGGTGAGCAGCAGATGTTGGCCATGGGCCGCGCGCTGATGAGTCGGCCCAAGGTTTTGTTGTTAGACGAACCTTCTATGGGCTTGTCGCCCCTCATGGTCGATAAAATATTTGAGGTGGTACAAGAGGTTTTTGCCCAAGGTGTGACCGTCTTGTTGGTTGAGCAAAACGCCAGCCGTGCTTTGGCCATTGCCAATCGAGGCTACGTCATGGAGTCGGGCCTCATTAGCATGACGGGGCCTGGACAAGACTTGTTAAATGACCCTAAAGTGCGCGCTGCTTATTTGGGCGAATAAAAAAGGCACTTTTCAAAGTGCCTTGATGGGGTGCTTGGCATTGCACTAATCGACGCGCGCGCCAGTGGCTTTCACCACGGGTTCATATTTTGCAAGTTCACGTTTCATGAATGCGGAAAACTGCTCAGGTGAGTTGGTGACGGGCTCTGCCATCATCATGCCAAACCGAGTTTTGGTTTCTGGCGCGCTCAAAGCGGCAGCAAAAGCTTGGTGCAATCGTGCCACCATGGCCGGTGGTGTGCCTGCAGGGGCAACCAGGCCCCACCAAGTGTCGACCTCAAAGCCTTTGATGGTTTCTGACAGGGCTGGAATATCTGGCAAAGCGCTTGCACGTTGTGCCGTGGTTACCGCCAATGCTTTGAGCTTACCGGCTTTGATGTTGGCTGCTGCTGTCGCCAGGTTGTCAAAATTGAAATCGACTTGGCCAGACAAGAGTGCCAGTTGAGCGGGATTGCCACCGTTGTAGGGAATGTGCACGACAAAAATTCCCGCATCGCGCTTGAACATTTCCGCTGCCAAATGACCGGCGCTGCCATTGCCTCCAGATCCCACATTCAATTTGCCGGGATTGGCCTTGGCGTAGGTGATCAAGTCGGCCAAATTGTTGATTTTCAAACGCTGAGCGGTGTCGGCGTTCATGACCAGCACATTGGGCACCCTCACCATTTGCGTAATGCCGACAAAATCATTGGCGACATTGAACGGCATTTTGCTAAACAGCCACGGGTTGATGGCGTGGGTGGCGACCGCAGCAATGCCAATGGTGTAACCATCGGCTGGGGCCTTGGCCACGATGTCAACACCTAAGTTGCCACCTGCACCGGGCTTATTGTCGATGATCACGGTGCCCAAAGAGTCTTTGACACGCTCTGCCAAGGCGCGTGCCGTCACATCGATCGGGCCACCTGGCGCGTAGGGAACAACCAAGCGAATAGGCTTTGTCAAAGGTAACAGGGGCGCAGTTGCGGGCGCTGTCATGGGTGCGGTTGTGAGTGTTTGTGCATGAACAAGAGAAAGGCTTGTCAAGGCCACGGCCGCCATCAAACGAAAGAACACCCGGCTCATATCGACTCCTTGGCCTTGTCGGCCTCTGTGGTAAATGAATCTGCAAAGTAGGCTTCTTCGGGCAGGCCTGCTTTATTGACATAGTCAGCGCGCGCAGAGTCCACCACAATGGGGGCGCCGCAAGCGTAAACCTGATAGCTGCTGAGATTGGGGTGGTCTTGCAAGACAGCTTGGTGCACAAAGCCGGTTCGACCTGACCATGCATCTTCCGGTTTGGCATCCGATATGACGGGCACGTAGCTTAAGTTTGGCATCAATTTGATCTGTGCCTCCACCCAATCGTTCATGTACAAGTCTGAGGGTCTGCGGCCGCCCCAATACAAGGTGGCAGGACGCTCGATACCTTTGTGTTGCATGTGTTCAAGCAGGGCCTTGATGGGCGCGAATCCTGTTCCTGATGCCAACAAAATGAGAGGCGCAGTTGAATTTTCCCGCAAGTAGAAACTGCCATAGGGGCCTTCAATGCGCAAGATGTCTTTTTCCTTCATGGTGCTGAACACCACGTCGGTGAATTTACCGCCCGGCATGTGTCTAATGTGCAGCTCCACTTTGGGTGCGGTTGGCTCTAGGGTGTGTGGGGCATTGGCCATGCTGTAACTTCTGCGTGAACCGTCGCGCAATAAAAATTCCACATACTGCCCCGCATGAAATTGCATGACATCAGTGGCAGGCAATTGCATGATGACGGTCATCACGTCGTCAGATTTCTTTTCGAGACTGACCACGCGGGCGGGCATTTTCTTGATCGGGAAGCTGCCTTCTTCTGCCACCTGGCGAGATTCCAGCACCACATCACTTTGTGCCTTAGAGCAGCATGTGAGGATCAGGCCTTGGGCTTCTTCATCGGCGCTCAGAGCCTTGGGTTGGTGTTCGCCATGGACCACGGTGCCAGAAATTTTCTTGCATTTGCAAGAGCCGCAGGCGCCGTCCTTGCAGCCATAGGGCAAACCAATGCCTTGGCGGATGCCTGCTGCCAGCAAAGTTTCGGTGCTGTCTGCACTAAATATACGGCCACTGGGTTGAACGCTAATTTGGAAGCTCATGTTTTCGTTATCCTAGGGGGGTCTGAAATTCTGTGAACCCCTGATTTTGCCTTCAAACCAAACTCCTTTGGGCGCATTGCCCTCACGCTTTAGAAAAGAACGCGTATTGATCATCGGTTGCGGTGATGTGGGACAGCGAGCGGCCAAGCAATTGGTTGGCCGAACCAGGGTCTTGGCCTTAACCTCCAGCCCGGAGAAGTTGGCCAGTTTCAGGGCCCAAGGCATTGCGCCAGTGCAGGGAAATCTCGATTTACCCGAGACCTTGCAGCGATTGTCGGGTTGGGCGACACGCGTTCTGCATTTGGCACCGCCGCCTTCTGATCGCGCAGGTGAGTGGTCAACCGACCCCCGGACTTTGAACCTGACCCGGGCTTTGAAAAAAAGGACCTTACCGCTGTCTGTGGTCTACGGTTCGACCAGTGGCGTCTATGGCGACTGCCAAGGCCAGTGGGTCTCGGAGACAAGGCCTGTCAAGCCACACACCCCCCGCGCTGTTCGCAGAGTTGATGCGGAAAATATCGTTCGGTATCTGGGTCGCTCTGGGGTTCGTGCCAGCATTTTGCGAATTCCGGGTATTTATGCCCCCGATCGGCCCAATGGCACGCCGCGAGAACGACTTCTAAAGGGTACGCCTGTGCTCATGAAGAAAGATGATGTCTATACCAATCATGTTCATGCGGACGATTTAGCACGAGCGTGTGTGGCGGCTATTTGGCGAGGAAAACCTCAGCGCGTGGTTCATGTCAATGACAACACCCAATTGAAGATGGGCGATTATTTTGATGTGGCCGCAGACATCATGGGCCTTCATCGTCCGCCGCGCGTACCGCGCAGTCAAGCGCAAGAAACCCTGCCACTGATGTTGCTGAGTTTCATGAGTGAGTCAAGAAGACTGCGAAATGACAGACTCACCAATGAACTTCGGATCCGATTGAAGTTTCCCACCATCAAGGAAGGTTTGCAGTCACTGGCGGCGCCATCTGCAGCGACAAAAAAGAAACTTTCTCGATGAAGATCTTGCTGCAATGTGGCCTCAAGCTCACTGCAGCACAAAGAGTTGACGCAGCTTTTTTTCTGTATGCCCTTGCACTTGGCTTTTGGGCTGCTAAGGCCCTGAAAACTTAAAGCCTTTGCGGTCCATCAAGTCTACTAAGGACTTCAGCAGGTAAGCGCCAAATAATGTGCCGACCATATCACCTATGAACATCCAAATTGCTTCTTGGTAGTTCCATACAAATGAATCGATCGCCAGACTCCAAACAAGATGATGAATCAATGAATTGCAAACGCAGTACATCAGGGAGAGCGTCGCCAGATCTTTTAACGATGTCAGTTGGACTTGGCGCTTGAAATAAAATTGGTAGCCAAGCAGCGCTATGAGTGGTCCAGAACTGGAGCAAACAATGTTGAGTAAACCGATGTAGGTGGTTTCTTCAAACTGATTCATCAGCAGCAGGCCGCCTAAAAAAGTTGCGATCGTTCCCTTTAAGGGTCCCAGCACCAGCAAATTGAAAAGGCGTAAAAAAGCCGGCAGATAAATCAGCGAGATATGGTCATTGAAGATGGCAAAATCAAACAGCCAACCAGACAAAAGATGTGTTGCGGGAAACAACACAGTCAATGCGAGAATAAAAAGTAAATTCATTCGCAACTACGTTGGATTCGACCTATGCAATTCGATGGTGCCCGAGGCCGGAATCGAACCGGCACGCCTTGCGGCGGGGGATTTTGAGTCCCCTGCGTCTACCAATTTCACCACCCGGGCGGATTGCGAAGAGAGCGATTATGACATATTTTTTTCGTGTTTTGAGGGGCCTTGGGAGGATTACGTGAAGAGCGCTAGCAGGCTCAACAAGTGAATCGTAGATGCGCCAATTGTCAACAGCAGCCCGACCCAAATTCGCGGGCTGAGCGCAAATCCTAAAACAATTTGTGAGGGAAAAGAAAAAGTCGAGGCGGTTGCAGTTGTTTTTAAGATGTGCACACCTTTCAGGGATGGATCGATGGCCAAAGTCATCATGTCACGCCTGCTTCGGTAGCGCATGCTGCTCGCAATGTGCCAACCAGGATCGGGCGGCGTGTTCCAAGAATCGATATAGCCACCTACTTTGCGCATGGCCAACACAGGATGGCCGCCATGTCGAAAGAGAACTTTGACGAAGTTGGCGCCATATTCTCTGAGCAAGTTGATGCCTTGGGTTGGCTTGCCAGTGTGGGGATGATCAACTTGACTTGGATGAACACGAACGAGGTTGACCATGACAAATTCTTTGCCATCGTCATTTTCCAAAAACTCACGGATAACATGGGGATCGCTGTAGGCGCTCATACGCGAGTCTGTGATGACGGCCATGAAAGTTTCGACTTCTTGTCGACTTAAGGGCCCGCGCCAATTGTCATACCAAAGTCTAAAGAGTGCATACATTGCAATGGCCACCAGCCATGTCCACCAAGCGCCCACCATGTCGTTGTCTCCTTTGAGGCGTTCACTATAGTGCCAATTGGCCAGGCCAGGATTTAAATTTGAAAATTGGGCTAACATTTGAAAGCTTGGCTGATGCCTTCTCAACTTCTGTCTTTGAGAGAATAAAAATGAAGACCCTGTTCGCGAAAATCAAAAAACTTTATGGTGCGATTCACAGGGGACTGTTGAAGGTTTCCGATTGGCTGATACAAAGTCTTCGAATCGGTTTGGTGTTGGGTGTATTTCTGTATGCCATCGGTATCGGTTGGGTGTTCTTTTTCTCAGACAAAGTGAGCCTAGACGACCACACCGTGTTGGTCTTCGATCTAAAAGGTGTGTTGACTGAAGAATCGCCTGGCGGATTGAAGAATCAAATCATGGGCGAGATACAAGGCAACGCCACTCAAACGGTTCGACTGCGCGATTTCGTGATGGCCCTTGACCTGGCCGCCAAAGACAAACACATTGACCGCGTCCTGCTCAAGCTGGATGATTTTCAAGGGGGTGGCTTGGTGTCTCTGAGAGAAGCAGCCGGTGCCATTGAGAAATTCAAGGCCTCAGGAAAACCTGTTTTGGCTTGGTCGGGTATGTACGATCAGCGTCAATACTATCTGGCAGCCCATGCCAATCAAGTTTTGGTTCATCCTTTGGGCGGTGTTCTCATTGAGGGCTTGGGTCGTTCACGCAATTACTACAAAGACGCGCTTGACAAATTGGGCATCAAAGCCAATTTGATACGTGTCGGAAAGTTCAAGTCGGCCGGCGAGCCGTTCGTCCTCAATGCGCCATCATCCGAAGCCCTCAAGGCAGAGGCCCATGTCTACGATGCCATGTGGTCTTTGTACACGCAGGGTGTTGAAAAAGCCCGTAATCTGCCTCAAGGCAGCATTTCCAAAAACATCGCTAACTTGCCCGATGCCTTGGTGGCGGTGAAGGGGAGCGTTGCGCAATTGGCCATTGATTGGAAATGGGTTGACCAGCTTCAAACTTTTGAGTCATTGCGCGAAACGCTCATGAAAGATGTTGGCAAGGATGAAGACATTCATTCATTCCGCCAAGTCAATTGGAAAGATTATTTGCAGTCTGAAGCCAAAAAAGTCAAAGGCGATCACATTGCCATCGTGGTGGCACAGGGAGAAATTGGCGATGGGCGGGCACCTGCCGGCAAGATAGGCGGCTTGTCTACGTCTGAGCTCATTCGCAAAGCCACTGACGACAAAGAAGTCAAAGCCATTGTTTTGCGCGTCAACTCGCCAGGCGGAAGTGTCTATGGCTCTGAGCTGATTCGCGACCAACTTCAAATTGCCAGAGACAAGGGCAAGCCTGTGGTGGTTTCCATGGGTGATCTAGCGGCTTCAGGCGGCTATTGGATTTCAATGGCCTCTGATGTGGTGATAGCAGATGCCGCCACCATCACGGGCTCGATTGGCGTTTTTGCAATGCTGCCCACGGGTGAGGGTTTGATGCGACAAATTGGGGTCAACACGGGAGGCTACAAAACCACCTGGCTGGCCGGTGCCTATGACCCTCGTCAATCATTGGACACGCGCATTCAAACGCTGGTGCAGTCCAGCATCGAAAAAATTTACGCAGACTTTATTGGCAAAGTTGCCAAGATGCGAAACATGGATGTGACCATGGTCGATCAATTGGCGCAAGGTCGGATTTGGACGGGTGCTCAAGCTGAGCAGCACAAATTGGTAGACCGCTTAGGCACTTTTTCTGATGCGGTCCATGAGGCAAGACAGCGCGTCGCCTCATTGGAAGGCCAGTCTGATACCAATGCCAAAGAATTGCCCATTCGTTATATGGGCCCTAAGAGGTCTCCCGTTGAGAAAATTGTACAAAAATTCATGGGCTATTTAGGGATTTCTGCGGCAGAAAATACAGACTATTCGCAGTGGCAAATTTTGTCTAACCTGAGTGGCTCAGATGCACTGGCCCTGAATTCTCTTGGACAAGACTTGACGTGGTTGCAAGAATTAATTGAGAAGAAGCAACCCTTTGGTGCCGCAGCGCATTGTCTGTGCAATATCGCCCCATAGACCTCACGTTTGAGTTCTTGGCCTTGTGATTGGATTGAAACAGCTTCAATTCTTCAATGTAGGCAAGATTTCCTGTAAATAAGGATAATGATCAACATCGCAAATAGCCCTGTATCAAAAAATGCAGGCTGCAAATGGGCTCGGTGAACAAAACCATGACTTATCAGACTCTTGAAGATGCCATTGGCAACACGCCCTTGGTGAAGTTACAGCGTATTGCAAAAGCACTCAGTGAGCCTAAAGGCAATGTGATCCTTGGCAAGCTAGAGGGCAATAATCCAGCAGGTTCTGTCAAAGATCGGCCTGCGCTTTCAATGATCAAGCGCGCTGAAGAACGTGGCGAAATTAAGCCTGGGGACACCCTCATTGAGGCCACATCGGGTAATACTGGCATTGCCTTGGCCATGGCTGCTGCCATCAAGGGGTACCGCATGATTTTGATCATGCCGGAAGACTTATCGATTGAGCGTGCCCAAACCATGAAAGCATTTGGTGCAGAATTAATTTTGACACCCAAAAGTGGCGGTATGGAATACGCGCGCGACTTGGCAGGCAACATGTCGACGCAAGGAAAGGGTCGCATCTTGGACCAGTTTTCCAACCTTGACAATCCACGCATTCATTACGAAACCACCGGCCCTGAAATTTGGGCACAAACTCAAGGCCGCATTACTCACTTTGTGAGTGCCATGGGCACCACAGGCACCATCACAGGTGTGTCACAGTTTTTGAAAGAGAAGAATCCCGCGGTTCAAATTGTGGGCGCCCAACCCAGTGAAGGCTCCCGCATTCCCGGAATACGCAAATGGCCACAAGAATATTTGCCTAAAATTTACAACCCCGCCAATGTCGATGAACTCATTTATGTGAGTCAAGATGATGCAGAAGACACTTGCCGTCAAATGGCGCGCGAAGAAGGTTTGTTTGCAGGTGTTTCTGCGGCTGGAGCATGCTGGGTTGCCCAGCAAATCGCGGCCCGCGAGAAAAATGCCACCATCGTTTTCATTGTGTGCGATCGTGGTGATCGCTATCTGTCTACAGGAGTGTTTCCCGCATGATTGAATATCGATTCTGTCCGTGTTGCGGTGCGCCGCTGTCTTGGGTGCCGCAAATGGAAGACGGCGGAGAAAAATTGCGTTTGCGTTGCACGCAATGTGACTTCACGCATTGGAATAACCCCACGCCTGTTTTAGCGGGCATTGTGCAAGTCGGTCATCAAATATTGTTAGCGCGCAACGCCGCTTGGACGGGTCGAAAGTTTGCTTTGATCACAGGTTTCATGGAGGCAGCCGAAACCCCCGAAGACGGCATTGCGCGTGAGATTGCCGAGGAGACGAATCTCAAAGTCAGTGCTTTGAAGCTAGTTGGCGTTTATGACTTTCAGCGAATGAACCAAGTGATCATTGCGTATCACGCGGTGGCCTCAGGCACCGTTAAGTTATCTCCCGAATTGGCCGAATACAAGATGTACAACTTGGAAGAGTTGGTCTGCTGGCCAGCGGGTACAGGCTATGCGTTGGGTGATTGGTTGCGCACGCAAGGCATCGAACCTAAGTTCATGACCTGGGAAGAACGCGATGCCCAAGGCCGCGCTACGGAGTGACATTTATTCTTGAGGGCTATGGAGAAAAAATGAATTTAGCGTTCGATATTGAGCTGGACACTTGTGGTTTGAATTGCCCTTTGCCCATTTTAAAAGCCAAAAAATCTTTAACCGCCATGACCTCAGGCCAGGTGCTCAAAGTCTTGGCCACTGACCCTGGTGCACCGCGTGATTTTGAAGCCTTTGCGAGACAAACGGGCAACGAGTTGCTGGCGCAGCAAACGGAAGGGGAGCGTTTTCTCATTTGGGTGAAGCGCCGTTGACATCAAAAAAGCTTCAGTTTGCTGAAGCTTTTTTGTTTGACGAAGTCTCTTCTTAGAGACTCAAAGTTTTCAAATAGGCTCTGAACGAGTCACCCACTTGCGGGTGTTCTAAAGCCAGTTCAACAGTGGCTTCCAGGAAACCTTCTTTGCTGCCGCAATCATAGCGTTTGCCTTCGTATTGAAACGCGTAGACATCCTCCCGAGTTTTCAATCGGGCAATGGCATCTGTCAATTGAATTTCTCCTCCCACGCCGGTGGGTTGATTCCTAATTTCTTCAAAAATACCAGGTGTGAGAATGTAGCGACCCGCGACGCCCATTCGAGAGGGCGCTTTTTCGGGTGAAGGTTTTTCCACAATTTGATCTACGCGAATGAGCTGTTGGCCGATGGACTCGCCAGCCACAATGCCGTAGCGCTTCACGTGTTCTAAAGGGACTTCCTGAACCGCCAAAATCGAGCGTCCGTGTTGTTCATAAGCAATGACCATTTGTGCCAAGACAGAAGGCCCGCCTTTGAGTCCCACCATCAGATCGTCAGCCAGCAAGACCGCAAAGGGTTCTTGCCCCACCAGGGCTTCGGCACAGAGTACAGCGTGACCTAAACCCAAGGAGCGGGGCTGACGAACGTAGGCGCAGACCATGTCATCGGGTTGTACTGAGCGAACCAATTTGAGAAGTTCTTGTTTGTGCGCACTTTCAAGTTCTGTCTCCAACTCGTAAGCCGTGTCGAAGTGATCTTCAATGGCACGCTTGCTGCGCCCAGTGACGAAAATCATGTGGCGAACGCCGGCTGCGTAGGCCTCTTCAACAGCATACTGAATGAGTGGCTTGTCCACCACGGGCAACATTTCTTTGGGTGCTGCTTTGGTAGCGGGTAGAAACCGTGTGCCAAGTCCTGCGACGGGAAAGACGGCTTTTCGGATGCTTGGCTTTGCGCTCATTGGGAATTTCTCGTTGAGTTCAATTCATTGTTCAGAATAACACAATCTGATGACGGATGTATTTCAAGATGATGAGGGTGCGGCTTCAATTTGAGCCAATTGCGACTTCACTTTGCTCAAGGTGGCTTCAAAATCAGCCATACGCTTGCGCTCTTGTTCAATCACTGAAGGCGGTGCTTTGGCCACAAACGCTTCATTGCCGAGCTTACCGTTGGCCTTGCCAATCTCGGTTTCGATACGGGCGACTTCTTTGCGCAGGCGAATTTTTTCAGCGGCCACATCGACTTCCATGAACAAACACAAGCGTGCTTCGCCCACCACCGCAACGGGCGCAGCAGCGGCTGCTTGGGTCCAATCGGCTTCGTTGTCAAACACCTTGACTTCGTTTAATTTGGCCAGCGCCTGCAGCACTGGGCCAGCAGACGTCATGAATTCTGACTCGCCCAGCACATACAAAGGCAACTTGGTGGCGGGTGAGACACCCATCTCGCCGCGCAAATTGCGGCATGCATCGACCCAGGTTTTGAGCTTGGCGACATGGGCTTCGGCTTGCTCATCAACCCGATCGAGTTGTGCAACAGGGTAGGCCGCAATGCTGACAGAAGGTCCTGCGCGACCGGCCACTGGCGCCACTTTCTGCCACAACGCTTCGGAGATGAAGGGCGTGATGGGGTGAACTAAACGCAGAATGGTTTCTAAGGTGCGAATGAGTGTGCGGCGAGTGGCGCGTTGTTGAGAGGCATTTCCCGTGTTGATTTGGACCTTGGCAATTTCCAAATACCAATCACAAAACTCGTTCCAAACGAAGTCATAAATGACGTTGGCCACGATGTCCAAACGATACTCGGCAAAGCCTTTGGCCACATCGGCTTCTACGCGTTGAATTTTTGAAGAAATCCAACGATCGGCTTGGCTGAAGGTCATGTAACCATAAGCAGGGCCGCCCACGGCACATTCTGCTTTGGTGTGTTCCTTGAGCCCGCAGTCTTGACCTTCGCAGTTCATGAGGACAAAGCGAGTGGCATTCCACAGTTTGTTACAGAAATTACGATAGCCTTCGCAGCGCTTGCTGTCGAAGTTAATACTGCGACCCAAAGAGGCTAAGGCTGCAAACGTGAAGCGAAGCGCATCAGCACCGTAGGCAGGAATGCCTTCAGGGAATTCTTTTTGCGTGATCTTGCGCACCTGTGGTGCGGTCTCGGGTTTGCGCAAACCTTGTGAGCGTTTTTCCAGCAAGGGCTCTAAGGAAATGCCGTCGATCAAGTCAACGGGGTCCAGCACATTGCCTTCCGATTTGCTCATCTTCTTGCCTTGGGCATCGCGCACCAGGCCGTGGATGTAAACATGTTTAAAAGGGACGCGCCCCGTGAAGTGCGTGGTCATCATGATCATTCGGGCAACCCAGAAAAAGATGATGTCATAGCCTGTGACCAGCACCGATGAGGGCAAGTACAAGTCGTAGTCTTGTGTTTTGTCGGTGCTCGCTGAGCCTGATGCCCCCGATGTGGCCAACGCCGCTGGCCAGCCCATCGTGGAGAAGGGCACCAGCGCTGACGAGTACCAGGTGTCAAGCACGTCTTCGTCGCGTTTGAGTTTTTTACCGGGTCCTTTGAGATCGGCTAGCGCTTGCGCTTCGGCTTCTGACTTGGCCACATACACATGGCCCTCTTCGTCGTACCAAGCGGGAATTTGATGGCCCCACCAAAGCTGGCGAGAAATGCACCAGTCTTGAATGTTGTTCATCCACTGGTCATAAGTGTTGACCCAGTTCTCGGGCACAAAGCTCACTTGGCCGGAGTGCACCGCGTCAATGGCTTTTTGTGCAATGCTCTTGCCGGTGGGGTCTTGCGGACTGACCTTGTTGACCGCCACAAACCACTGGTCTGTGAGCATGGGCTCCACCACTTGGCCGGTGCGAGCGCAAATGGGCAGCATCAGTTTGTGCGGTTTGATTTCAATCAGCAAACCTTGAGCTTCCAAGTCTTTGATCACGGCCTTGCGGGCTACAAAGCGGTCCATGCCTTGGTAGGCTTTGGGACCGTTTTCATTCACAGCGGCCGCCAATGTGAAGATGGTGATGAGGGGCAGGTTATGACGCATGGAGCATGCGTAGTCGTTGGCATCGTGGGCGCCCGTGATTTTGACGCAACCGGAGCCAAATTCACGGTCAACAAAGTCGTCTGCAATGATGGGAATTTGGCGATCGCACAAAGGCAAATTCACTTTTTTGCCCACCAAATGTTTGTAGCGTTCGTCTTCGGGGTGAACAGCCAACGCGCCATCTGCCAGCATGGTTTCAGGGCGGGTGGTGGCAATGGTCATGCCTTTTTGCATCACGCCGTCAATGTGTTGGGGGCCGTCTGCAAACGGGTACAAGATGTAGTGCATCTTGCCATCGGCTTCGGTATTTTCCACTTCCAAATCGGATACGGCGCTTTGTAGCACAGGGTCCCAGCTGACCAAACGTTTGCCGCGGTAAATGAGGCCTTGCTCGTACAACTTCACAAAGGTTTCTGACACCACTTTGGACAACTTGTCGTCCATGGTGAAGTACTCGCGCGTCCAGTCGACGCTGTCGCCCATACGGCGCATTTGCTGCGTGATGGTGTTACCCGATTGCTCTTTCCATTCCCACACTTTGGACACAAAGTTTTTGCGTGCTTCAGCGGGTGTGGGGCCCATTTCGTGGCGGCTAATGCCTTGGCCTTGCAGCTGACGCTCCACCACAATTTGAGTGGCAATGCCGGCGTGATCGGTGCCTGGAATCCAAGCGGTGTTGAAGCCCATCATGCGGTGGTAGCGCGTGAGGCTATCCATGATGGTTTGGTTGAAGGCATGGCCCATGTGCAGCGTGCCTGTCACATTGGGGGGTGGCAACTGGATGGCAAAGCTGGGCGCGTCTGCGTGAGGCGCCTGAGTGCCGCGGTGCCCTGCTACGCCATAGCCACGTTTTTCCCACTCAGGACCCCAATGGGCTTCAAGGGCAGCAGGCTCAAAAGACTTGGACAGGCTCTCAAGGCCGGGTTGCTGGATGGCGGGGGTGGTCTCGTTGCTCATGGGCTGGGTATTTAGAGATTGCCAAGGGGCAATGTCAGGAATGGACTAAAGCTATGATTTTACTGGGCTAGCGCCTAGTTTTCGAGGCTCAAGGCAGTATCTGGCTCAGTTCTTGGCCGATTCAATGCAATCTCGAAGGATTGAAGCATCGCCCACTTGATTGGCCAGCAGCAGAATTAAGCGCATATTGAGTTGCTCTGACTGATCTGCGCTCAGCCCCTCATGCGCATTCAGCAATTGTTCATAAAAGCCATCGGCGTCTTGTAGGTTCAGATCTGTTTTCATGATGGTGCGTCCCAATTGAATCAAAGGCACAAAGAGGTGGCCACAGCGGCAATCAACTCACCGTTCACACCTTGGCCGGTGTCTGACAAATAACCATCTGGTCGAATGACGGCCCAACCGCCGGC
>JBIKOZ010000195.1:0-4167 GCA_044357745.1 Limnohabitans sp.
CGATGAATGCTTTGTTCTGCTTGCCAGGCTCGCCTGAGATAGACGCGTTGAGCTTGGCCGTCTTCTTGGAAAGACATCACGATGGGTGAATGTGCACCCATCGCCCATGGCATTGTTTGAGCAGCAACAGCCCATGGGTTGACAGCGGGTACAAACAGATCTGGCGGGGCATGGCTGGGCTTTGTTAATCCGGCTTGATCGAGTAAGCGTTTGGTTTGCGCATCAGTCCAGTCGAGCAGCTGCCCAGGGTGCTGCCATAAAGCATTTAGGTCCAAACAAGCGTGGCCTCTTCCCATCTGATGGCTGACCATGAGTGCCAATAAATCATGCAAAGGGTCAGGTGTAGCTTGATGCGATTTTAAAAATTGAAGCCAAGCCACATCCAAAGCAGTCCATGGCCATGTCGTGCTGGATGATTCAGCTTGCGGCACTGAAAAATTGCGGTTTGTTATTTGAGAATGTGTCATGCAAACAGGCCTGGCAATGACGCATGCTGATTTGATTGAAAAGCTTCGTCCAATGCTTGAATCAGCGCAAAAGGCGGCTTGTTGGCATAGAGGCCTTGGCCAACTTGATCAATACCGCGTAAATAAAGGTAAATGGCACCGCCGATGTGCTGTTGGTAGCTGTAGTCTTTGAGGCGCGACTTCAAAAGTCTGTGCACTGCCAAAATATACAAGGTGTATTGCACTTCGTAGCGATGACTGAGCATGCTGTCAGTGATGCTGTCATGTGCGTAGTTGGCTAATTTGTTTGACTTGTAATCGAGCACGAAATATTGGCCTTGGTGCTCAAACACAAGGTCCATGAAGCCAGTCAGCAAACCATTCAATTGCTGGGTTTGTAAAGCAGGGCGTGCTCTGTGGGGGTGCAGAGAATCACAAATCAATGGGTCAATTTGCAGTGTAGAAACGCCATGCGTTTTAAAAGTGAAGCCCATTTCAGCCCAAGCGTTTTTCGCATTGAGCTGCGACAGGCTAAAACAATGTTGATCTGACCCCAATTGAGTGGTGGCGCATTGGCGGATGAGCTGAAGGCAGAGGGATTGGTCTTCGGGGGTGAGTTGCAAGCTTGTAGCTTGGGTTTGCCACCATTGCTGCCAGCGAAATTTAATTTCGGCAGAGAGGTCGATTTCGTTTTGCAATAGGGGCCAGGCTTCTTTGAGTTGCCATTCAAAGATGTCGTGAAGCAAGGTGCCATAGGCACTGCCTGCGGGAAAGGCGTTGTAGAAGGGCTGTTCAGCTTGAGAGGATGACGGCTCATCTGCCACTGAAAGGTCGTTGGACTTTATCGCGGGGTTGTCAATTTGGGCATCCAACCAACGCGCTTCCCGGGCCAAGCCCGATTCGGTGATGTGCGATTTAGATTCACTCAAGTTACGGGTGAGCGCACTGAAACTGGCAGTCCAGCCGGCGCTTGGCAACACGCGTGATGGCGATCTTGCCGCAGTGGCAGCTTCTGACTGGATCGCCTTCAATGGGACATAGAACTGAGCATCGGCTTCGGGCGCAGGGGTCACTTGAATGTCGGTGCAAGCTGCCCACGCTTGTAATTTTTCCCACAAGTCATCGGCCGACTTTCGTTGTAGCAAAACGCTGAGGGCACTTTGCGGCAGGGTCTCCTTGCCTTTGAAATCTCCTTGGCGTTTGGCAACGCCCATCCACATGGCTTGCTGTGCGCGCGTCAGAGCGACGTACATCAATCGAATGTCTTCTTGCAGACGCTCATCGGCTGTTCTGAGCCGCTCGTCTTTGTCTTCTCTGAAGTTGGAGATGAAAGGCAAAAACACCAAAGGGTATTGCAAACCTTTGGCTTTATGGAAGGTAATAACTTGCACCAATTCGGCATCGGTTTCAAGTCGCATTTGAGCGGCTTCGCCTTGAGCTTGAGGGTCTGCCAATTGGTCGTTGAGGAAACGCAGCAACGCATTCTCACCTTGCAATTGAAGACTGGCTGATTGGAGTAATTCGCCCAAGTGCAAAAGGTTGGTCAAGCGCCGCTCGGCGGTATCGCCCTCCGCATGCATTCGCCGACCGATGTCTTGCTCATGAACCATTTTATAAAGCATGGGCAAGAAACCTTGGCGCTGCCAAATGCGATGCCATGCATTCAAACGCTCCACCCAAATGTCCCATGCTTCTTCTGCTTTGAAGACTTGTTCGATTTCCGTCAAGCTGAGGCACAAGGTGCGTGTGGTCAACGCAGCACGCAGCAGCTTGGCATTGCGCACTTGCAAGATTGCTTCCAAAATGCACGCCAAATCAAGCGCTTCTCGCGTGGCATATACACTGTCCCGATCTGATAAGTAAACACTGCGCACACCCCGCTCCGCCAAGGCCTGGCGAATTTTTTTCGCTTCTTGTCCATCCCGGACCAGGACCGCCATTTGGCCAGGTTGTGCAATGCGATGGTTCAAGAGTGCGACCATTTGTGTGGCACAAATCTGCGCAATTTGTTCACCATATTGCGCGCCACTGAGGGGCTTGTCGGAGTCCAAATGCCAAACCGTGAGCGCTGGCAATTTGGGGCCATTGACCCCACGAAGGCTTTCAGCCTTGGCAGGTGTAGGCGTTTGCACGCACTCGAACGGAACCTCTCCAAACGGGCTCTGGGCCTTTTCAAAAATATGATTTACCGCGTTCACCACTTCTTGACTGGACCGGAAATTTTCTATCAGAGTCCAAATCGATTCAGCTTTGTGGCGCGCATCCAAATAGGTATTTAAATCGGCACCGCGGAAACTGTAAATGGCTTGCTTCGGATCGCCAATCATCAAAAACGCATGGGCCTGCTCACCTGCTGGAGAGCCCTGCCAATGCACACTGGATGAAGCATAAATTTTTGAAAGCGATTCATACTGCCAGGGGTCGGTGTCCTGAAACTCGTCCACCATGGCCACAGGAAACTGCTCAAGGATCATCTCGGACAATCGATTGCCCGACGCATGAAGTGCTGCGTGCAATCGTTGGAGTAAATCTGAAAAATCAAAGCTGGCCAAATTTCTTTTTTGCTGCAGATAGTTTCGACCCACTTTGACAGCCGCATGCTGCAGTAAGTAGACACCCACATCGGGTTCAAGCTGACGTTCAGTGGTCCACTGACCGATGGCCGTCCATACACCATGTGAGTCGTCGAGAGGGCTGGCATCTTTCTTCAAACTGGCCTTGAGCTTTTCAATCGTGAATTTTTCAAGGACATCCAGGTCAGCGTCTTCACCAGAAGCCCACTCCGACAAATGACTGATAAAAAAATTGTGCTTTTTTGGAACAAAAATAGTTCCCTTTAAATCTTTTTGCAAGGCATTGGCCAAACGAGTTAACACATCGGCCATGTTGGTTTGCAAAAGTTGCCGCGCTACTGCCTCCCTCTGCAGGACCCTGTCTTGCCAAGTGGCCCATGCTTTCAGAGACTCATTGGGATCAGGGTCTTGGGCGACATCTGGGAAACCACCCGGAGACTTTTCAAATTTTTGCCACAGCGATTGAATATTTTTCAGCAAAGCTTCGGGCGATCCTCCCAAATCCTTCAAAGCACCCAATTGTTTGGCGTCAAGGGGATAAATGAATTCACGCCAATAGTCCTTCACCAACTTCAACTTCAAAGCAGGGGCATCGTCTAGGCGTTTTTGATCGAACAAACTCTGACTGTCAAAAGCATGTTGACGCAACATCCGGCTCGACCAGCTGTGAATGGTGTAAATGGCGGCCTCGTCCATCCACTGAGCGGCTTCTTCTAAGCGTTGAGCGTGCTGTGCGTTTGAATCTGTGCCCAGAGTTTTCTGAAGGTCCTGCAAAAATTCGTCAGCGCCGGCTGGCTGTCCTCTGAAGAATTGGGCAGCTTGCGCCAGTCTTTCTCGAATGCGATCTCGCAACTCTGCAGTGGCAGCCTCCGTGAATGTCATGACCAAAATCTGAGGCGGCATCAAAGCCTGACCTGACCAACCGTGACCCAATATAAGGCGCACATACAAGGCGGCCAAGGTCCAAGTTTTACCTGTGCCGGCACTGGCCTCAATGAGTTGAATACCTTTCAAAGGCAAGCTCAGCACATTGAGTTTTTGAGATCTCAACTGACTCATGCAGAACCGCCTTCCATGCAAGCCGTGTTTAGCAAATGCGCATACAGCATGGGCGCCC
Source organism: Limnohabitans sp. (assembly GCA_044357745.1). Taxonomy (GTDB): domain Bacteria; phylum Pseudomonadota; class Gammaproteobacteria; order Burkholderiales; family Burkholderiaceae_C; genus Limnohabitans_A. The sequence continues at coordinate 4,137 of JBIKOZ010000195.1, forward strand.
ATTGTGGCAATCCCTTTGTGAGCGGCTCGAA
>JBIKOZ010000218.1:0-3769 GCA_044357745.1 Limnohabitans sp.
CGTGGTGGCCGTGGCCGCCCATTTGGTGGCGGCGGTGGTGGTGGCTTTGGCGGCAACCGCGGTGGCGATCGTTTTGAATCACGTGGCGCCCCTCGCTTTGAAGGCAATCGTGGCGGTGATCGCTTCGAAGGCCGTGGCGATCGTTTTGAAAACCGTGGCGCACCTGCTCCTCGTTTTGAAGGTCGCGGCGACACGCGCCCTGAAGGACGCTTCGAGCCTCGGGGTGACTTCCGCGGAGAACAACGCAGCTTCGCGCCGCGCAGTGAAGCGCGCTTTGAACCCCGTGGCGATCAGCGCCAAGAGGCACGTCCCGACAGTCGCCCTGATTCACGCGGTGAAAACCGCTTCGACTCACGCGACAGCCGTGCCCCCCGCGCACCAAGCAGAGACAATGCGCGCGGTGGTGCCAGCGATCGTCCCGCACGCGGCCCTAAAGTCATGGGTGCTGGCAACTTCAAGCCGCACAATGCGGGTGGTCATGCAGCACCCAAGCGCACTGGCGCTAAAGTGTTGAAAATCACACGCGGTTAATTCCCGTACCCAAGGTCCCTGTCAAACAGGGACGTAAAAAAACCGCCTTGGCGAAAGCCTTGGCGGTTTTTTTAATGAGGGCCCCAGGAGGGCCAAGTTAGCTTAGCTTAGATTACGCTACAACTGCTGCTGTTTTAACAGCGCGTTGTGGCAACTTTTCTTTGATGCGTGCAGACTTGCCGCTGCGATCACGCAAATAGTACAACTTGGCGCGGCGAACATCACCACGGCGTTTGACTTCAATGTTGGCAATCAAGGGACTGTAAGTTTGGAACGTACGCTCCACGCCTTCACCACTTGAAATTTTGCGAACAGTGAAACCACTGTTCAAGCCGCGATTGCGCTTGGCAATCACAACACCTTCGTAAGCCTGCACACGTTTGCGTGTACCTTCAACCACGTTGACGCTAACGATCACGGTGTCACCAGGCATGAAGTCAGGAATTGTTTTACCCAAACGGGCAATTTCTTCCATCTCGAGAGTTTGAATCAAATTCATTGTGAGCTCTTTCGTCTATCGATCATGCGCAACGCTACGCTAAAGGCAGCTTCTATGCTTGTTGCACCCAGCCAAGAAGGCCAAGCTCAACCGCAACAGCCGCGGCGGGCAGAGGATCGAATAGCCTTTGATTATATCGCCGTTTCAGGGGCATTTGAAGTCCCCCTCATCCGCGGCCGGTGCAGTTAATCCGGCCGGACGTGAGATGGCTTTGGATCGCCGAGAGTAGACAAAAAGTATTCATCCTTGGCGCTGAGTTGGCCTGCCAGCCTGGCAACCACGATCAAATCGGGTCTGTATTTTTGAGTCAGCACTAAACTTTGTTGACGGCGCCATTCGGCAATTTCAGCGTGATGCCCGGACATCAAAACGGGCGGGACATTCAACGCATTCCAAACTTCTGGACGCGTGTAATGCCCACAATCCAACAAGCCATCGAGCGCTGGATTGAAACTGTCCATCTGATGACTGCCTTCATCGTTCAATACGCCAGGCTGTAAACGTGCCACCGCATCCAACAGCGCAATGGCGGCAATTTCCCCACCTGACAACACAAAGTCGCCAAGGCTGATCTGGACATCAACATGCGAATCGATGAAGCGCTGATCCAATCCTTCGTACCGGCCGCAAATCAGAATGGCGCCGTCACTTTGAGACCACGCCTCAACGCCGGAATGGTTCAGCGTCTGACCTACGGGAGAAAACAAAACCACCGGTACTGATTTTTCAGAGACATTCTGAAGGGACCTGTCTTGGCGAATGCTGCGTAAACATTTTTCCAGTGGCTCCGCCAACATGACCATGCCAGGGCCGCCGCCAAAGGGACGGTCGTCCACACGGCGGTAGGTGCCATCGGCGTAATCACGGAGTTGCCAAAGCTTCAGTTCAACGGCGCCCGTTTCAAAGGCACGTCGATTGATGCCCGACGTTAAAAAAGGTGCGAACAGTTCAGGAAACAGAGTGATGACGTCAAAACGCATAGCGCCCCCTCCCTGCTCAATAGTCCAACTGCCAATCAACGGTGATCATGCGCCCAGGCAGGTCCACGTTGTCGACGAAAGCGGCCACAAAAGGGATCATTCGCTCTAAAGGTGGCTGGCCCTCTGCCTCTGGCGCTTGCGAAAGGACCAACACTGTTTGAGGCCCTGTGGACATGAGATCTTTGACCTGGCCCAAGGCAAGGCCTTCTCTGTTCACAACATGGAGACCCAGCAAGTCCACCCAATAGTATTCATCGGCGCCTGCGGTTGGAAAACTCGAACGAGGCACAAAAATGCGCGCACCCTTCAAAGCTTCGGCTTGATTTCTGTCGGCCACGTCCAATGAGGAAGCGACCACCGTATCGGCGTGGTTCTTGGCTTCACTGATTTTCAGGAGGACGGGCTTCGCAGCGCTGTCAGAAAGGGCTGCAGCCAGCTTTTGGCTGGGTGATTTGTTAGCGCCCACATTGCGGTCGGAGGGCAACAAATACCAACGCTTGGAAGAAAAAAGCGCCTCGGGCGAGGCGCTGTGGGGCAAGACTTTGAACCAGCCTTTGATGCCCCAAGCATCTGCAATGCGCCCCACTTCGATGGCGTCTGCCGGCATGTCGGCAAACTCTAAATGGGGTAGCACTGCGAAGCCTTTGGCTTGGCCAAAAACCGATTAAGCGGCTTTGGCGGCAGCTTGTTTGACCAAACGCTGAACGGTAGGAGACACTTGAGCGCCAACGCCAGTCCAGTAAGTCAAACGGTCTTGTACAACGCGCAGGCCTTCTTCGGTATCCTTGGCGATTGGGTTGTAAAAACCAATGCGCTCAATGAAGCGGCCATCGCGGCGAACGCGCTTGTCGGCCACAACAATGTTGAAAAATGGACGGGCTTTAGAACCGCCACGAGAAAGACGAATGACAACCATGATTTATCCTAGGGTGGTGTCGAGACAGCAAAAACTGCTGCCCCACAGATTCTTCCAGCGTTTGAGACACGCAACTGGCCACCCGGCCAGTGACACACTGAAAAGCCGCTGATTATAACCCGGAGTTTAGGAATGCCATTGATTCGACCCAGCCAAGCTGAAGATTTGACCGCTATTACAGGCATCTACAAGCACCACGTCCTTCATGGCACCGGCACTTTTGAAATTGAGCCCCCCTCTCAAGCAGACATGACCGCCAGAAGGGCCGATGTACTGAGCAAAGGCTTGCCTTATTTGGTCCTTGAAGAAGATGGGGAGATTCAAGGATTTGCCTACTGCAATTGGTTCAAACCTCGCCCTGCTTACCGATTTTCCGCCGAGGATTCCATTTATCTGGCTTCAGAATCAGCTGGAAAAGCTTGGGGCCGAATGCTCTTGGCTGAGCTGTGTCGATCCGCCGAGCAGGCCGGTATTCGGAAATTAATCGCCATCATTGGTGATTCGGCCAACACAAGGTCCATCGGTACTCACGCGTCAGTGGGTTTTACACAAGTTGGACTGATCCGTGGCTGCGGTTGGAAATTTGATCGCTGGCTCGACGTCGTGATGATGGAAAAGTCCTTGGGATACGGCCAGTCTCAAAGTCCTGAATAATCGACACCATGAAAAACAAAACATTTGCCGTATGGCTGACCTTTTTTGGCGGCCCCTTGGGCTTGCACCGCTTTTATTTAAACGGATTCACAGACAAACTTGGCTGGTTAATTCCCATTCCGACCGCGCTGGGTTGGTATGGCATCCAAAGAGCCATTGAGTTTGGACAAGACGACGCCACGAGTTGGG
>JBIKOZ010000198.1:0-4082 GCA_044357745.1 Limnohabitans sp.
CTCAGCTTGGGTCGATGCGCGCGTCAGTGATGATGCTGCCTTGGCGAAGTGGGGCATTCAAGTTCAAAACGCCGCTTGAACGGATGGTTGGGTCAGTGCCTAAAGCCAGGCCGGTCTAACGGCGACGATTCGACAGGGTCTGGCCGCTGAGAAAAGTCAGGTTGCTGCCATTGGGCTTTTTTGAGGGCCAATTCCATCAAATGGAGTAAGCCATGCAGCAAAGCCGCCTGAAGGCTCAGCTCGAAAGAAGTGCCACTGGCGTTGTCACCACTTTTATCTTGCAAAAGTAAATCCAGTCGACCGCTGCTGCGCAAATTGAGTTGAACATCGGTGATGAGCATGGGTGTTTCACCCAAGGGCAAGGATGGGTTGACGGAGGTGAAAGGGGTTGAGAAGTCTGCGCGGGACAGAAAGTTCTCGCGCTTCAGTTCGGCCAGCATTTGCTGGGCGGTGGTGTCTTTGGCCAAGACTTGAGGGTCTAGCGCTTCCAGTTGAACCACGGCAGCTTGCAGGTGCGGCAAGAGACGCAATGTCATGGCGCGCGTCAGCCATAGCCTAAATTCTTGGCCGTCTTGATTGCTGACCCTGACGGCCAAGCGATCTTGACGCTCGTCATATTGGACTGACATTTGGTGAATGTTCATGGCTTGATTTTAGGGGCTGTCCGCCATCTGTGCGCTTAAATGGCAAAACCCCTTGAAATAAAGCCAGGGCGGCCCCAAGTAATCACCAATCGGAGATTCACATGCGAATTGACAAACTAACCACTAAGTTTCAAGAGGCCCTTGGCGACGCTCAATCTTTGGCTTTGGGAAAAGACCACGCTTACATTGATCCCGCTCACGTTTTAGTGGCCATGCTGCAGCAACAGGATGGCCCCAAAGCATTACTTCAGAGGGCTGGCGTCAATGTCATTTCTGTCGCAAACGCCGCTAACCTGGCTGTCGAACGCCTCCCACAAGTCACCGGACAAGACCAAGTACAGGTCGGGCCCGAGCTGGTTAAGTTATTGCAGTCCGCTGAAAAAGAGTCTATCAAGCGCGGTGATTCATTCATTGCCAGTGAACTTTTCTTGCTCGCTTTGACAGACAATAAGTCTGAATTGGCGCGCGCTTTGAAGGAGGCGGGCCTGAGTCGTCAAAGTTTAGAAGCTGCCATCGATGCGGTTCGAGGAGGACAAAACGTGAACAGTGCGGAAGCAGAGGGTCAACGTGAATCCCTGAAGAAATATTGCCTTGATCTGACGGAACGTGCCCGATTGGGCAAGCTCGACCCAGTGATTGGCCGCGATGATGAAATTCGCAGGGCCATTCAAGTGCTGCAACGGCGAACCAAAAACAACCCGGTCCTCATTGGCGAGCCAGGTGTTGGAAAGACGGCCATTGTGGAAGGTTTGGCGCAACGCATTGTGGCAGGTGAAGTGCCAGATTCACTCAAGGGGAAAAGAGTCTTGTCTTTGGACATGGCATCGCTGTTGGCGGGTGCTAAATTCAGAGGCGAGTTTGAAGAACGACTTAAATCTGTCTTGCATGAATTGGCCAAAGACGAGGGTCAAACAATTGTCTTTATCGATGAGTTGCACACCATGGTGGGCGCCGGTAAGGCTGAAGGTGCGATGGATGCGGGCAATATGCTCAAACCTGCACTCGCTCGCGGTGAGTTGCACTGCGTGGGCGCCACGACATTGGACGAGTACCGTAAGTACATTGAAAAAGATGCCGCTTTAGAGCGCCGGTTTCAAAAAATTCTGGTGGGTGAGCCCAGTGTTGAAGCCACCATTGCCATCTTGCGCGGCCTTCAGGAGAAATATGAAATTCACCACGGCGTTGACATTACCGACCCTGCCATTGTCGCCGCAGCAGAGCTCAGTCATCGCTACATCACAGACCGATTCCTACCAGACAAAGCCATCGATTTAATCGATGAGGCCGCCTCCAAAATTAAGATTGAAATTGACTCTAAGCCCGAGGTCATTGACAAGCTTGATCGTCGATTGATCCAGCTTCAAATTGAACGTGAGGCGGTCAAAAAGGAAACTGATGAAGCTTCACAAAAACGTTTCGGATTGATCGAAGAGGAAATTGTCAGTTTGAAAAAAGAAGCTGCTGATTTAGAAGAGATTTGGAAGACAGAAAAAGCCCAAGCCCAAGGCAGCCAAAACGTCCGCGAAAAAATTGACCAACTGCGGCAAAAAATTGAAGAACTCACCCGCAAAGGCGATTTCAATAAAGTGGCGGAGTTGCAATACGGCAAGTTACCCGAATTGGAAAAGTTATTGAAAGAAACTCAAGCCAAGGAATTAAATCCAGAGGCAGGTTCAGCGCCGCGTTTGTTGCGAACCCAAGTGGGTGCCGAAGAAATTGCCGAAGTGGTCAGTCGTGCCACAGGGATTCCTGTCTCCAAAATGATGCAGGGTGAGCGAGAAAAATTATTGCAAATGGAAGTCAAGTTGCACGACCGAGTCGTCGGCCAAGACGAAGCCATCGCGGCCGTGTCAAACGCCATTCGCCGATCCCGCTCGGGTTTGTCGGATCCGCAACGCCCTACAGGCTCTTTCTTGTTTCTGGGGCCAACGGGCGTCGGCAAAACTGAACTGTGCAAAGCATTGGCAGGCTTTTTGTTCGACAGCGAAGACCATCTGATTCGCATCGACATGAGTGAGTTCATGGAAAAACACTCGGTGGCCAGGCTGATTGGTGCGCCCCCAGGCTATGTGGGCTATGAGGAGGGCGGTTACTTAACAGAGGCAGTCCGTCGCAAACCTTATTCCGTGCTGTTGCTGGACGAAGTTGAAAAAGCGCATCCTGATGTATTCAACGTCTTGCTTCAGGTCTTAGACGATGGGCGCCTGACAGATGGTCAGGGTCGTACCGTTAATTTTAAAAATACGGTCATTGTGATGACTTCTAACATTGGCTCGCACTTGATTCAGGCCATGGTGGGTCAGCCCAATGAAGACGTTAAAGATGCAGTCTGGAGTGAACTCAAAAATCATTTCAGGCCCGAGTTTTTAAACCGCATCGATGAAACAGTGGTGTTCCACAGCTTGGATGCCAAGCACATCGAATCCATTGCCAAAATCCAATTGTCAATTTTGGAAGCGCGTTTGTCCAAGATGGATTTGCATCTCGAAGTGTCTTCGGCTGCGCTGGCAGAACTGGCGAAAGTCGGCTTCGACCCTGTGTTTGGTGCACGCCCTCTCAAACGTGCTGTGCAGCAAAGAATCGAAAATCCACTGTCAAAGCTGCTACTCGAAGGTAAATTTCTGCCAAAGTCAGTGATACCCGTGGATGTTGATCCTGTCAAAGAGCCGGGGGTCTTTAAGTTCGACCGGGTCGTGGCATAAAAGTTAGCCCAATCTGGGGGGTATCAACGCTTTGAAAGTATCATTCGGCCATCACTCAACGAGGCTGTATGACCGATCAAAATGACAATCTGAAAGGGGCAGAGACCTTCGAAAAAATCGGAGGCCATCTGTTGGTGGAATGCTTGATAGCGCAAGGGGTGACCCACGCTTTTGGTGTGCCAGGTGAAAGCTATTTGGCAGTTTTGGACGGGTTCCACCGATTCCAAGATCAGATTCAGTTTGTGACGTGCCGCCAAGAGGGTGGCGCAGCTTTCATGGCAGACGCACAAGGACGCTTAACCGGTCGCCCAGGCGTTTGTTTTGTCACCCGTGGGCCAGGTGCTACCAATGCCTCTATTGGCGTTCATACGGCGTTTCAAGACTCCACCCCGATGGTTTTGTTTGTGGGTGACGTCGCTTCAGACACGAGAGATCGTGAAGCCTTTCAAGAAGTCGACTTTTGCGCGTTTTTTGGACCCAGTACCAAGGGCATGGCCAAGCGTGTGGAGCGCATTGACGATGCCAATCGCATCCCCGAATACGTTGCTCGTGCTTTTGCAACGGCCATGAATGGTCGGCCGGGCCCTGTTGTGTTGGTCCTGCCTGAGGACATGCTCACAAAAGCGGTCTCCAGCAGGCCTTTGCCCAGGTTGGTGCCGGTAGAGGCATGGAGCGATCCGGGTAGTTTGCGGACCTTGCGTGAAATGCTGTTGGGTGCCCAGAGACCCTTTGTGAT
>JBIKOZ010000013.1:0-14039 GCA_044357745.1 Limnohabitans sp.
TTTTTGAACCACGTGTTGGGCGGACATCTGCGGCGCAGCTTTGAGATTGCTGGATGCTGCAGGAAGTTGGAGGGGTACTTCCGTTTTGGAAGGTGCCGATTTGAGCATCAGCGTGAAAGCTTTGACCCACTTCCCAGATGCGGTTTGGGCTTCAATTAAAAGATCGACAAAGTTGTCGGAAAATATTGGAGCGCCTGAAACTCGAATGCGCTTAACGCCGTCGGTCGTCTCAATCAGTTCAACCTGCAATTGGCCCACAGCCGGGGTGTAGACCAAGCCCAGTTGTGCGAATCGTTCTGCCGGTGCAATTCTGACGGCCAATTGCGCCCACTCATCGGCGGAGACGCTTGCGAGACTCAATTCTGCCCGTAAGGGCTCGCCTTTGTTGGATTGCACTTCGATGCCTGCCAATGTCAGCGCTTGCGCACTGAGACTCAAGCCGCTCAAGCCGCTCAAGCTGAAGAGGCAGACCATCAAGTGAGAAAAACGATTCATGCGATTGAATGCGCCGGGTTTTTTCAAGCCGCCAACAAAATGCGCAGCATGCGACGCAATGGCTCTGCAGCGCCCCACAGCAATTGGTCGCCAATGGTGAAAGCGCCCACATACTCAGGCCCCATGGCCAACTTGCGAACACGGCCGACAGGAATGGTCATGGTGCCTGTGACCGCCACAGGGGTGAGATCTTTCAAGGTGGCTTCACGCGTGTTGGGAACCACTTTGACCCACTGGTTGTCAGCGGCGATCATGGCTTCAATGTCGGCTACGGGGACATCTTTTTTCAACTTGAAGGTCAGGGCCTGGCTGTGGCAGCGCATGGCGCCCACACGCACACAAAAACCATCGACTGGAATGGCGGGCTTGCCAAAGCCTTCGCCAAGTCCCAGAATTTTGTTGGATTCGGCCATGCCTTTCCATTCTTCTTTGGACATGCCGTTGCCCAGATCTTTGTCGATCCAAGGAATGAGGGACCCACCCAGCGGCACGCCAAAGTTGGTCGTTTCGGCGCCAGTGAGGGCGCGTTGCTTGTCAATGACCTTGCGATCGATTTCTAAAATAGCGCTTTTGGGATCGTCGAGCATGGCTTTGACTTCTGCGTTCAATGTGCCGTATTGCGTGAGCAATTCGCGCATGTGTTGAGCGCCGCCACCCGAGGCCGCTTGGTAAGTATGAGTGTTCATCCATTCGACCAAACCAGCTTTGTACAAAGCGCCGACACCCATCAACATGCAGCTGACCGTGCAGTTGCCACCAATCCAATTTTTACCACCATTTTTCAATGCGATTTGAATGACGGACATGTTGACCGGATCCAAAATGATGACTGCGTCTTTGTCCATGCGCAATGTGGACGCTGCGTCAATCCAGTGACCGTTCCAGCCGGCAGCGCGCAGCTTTGGAAAAACTTCAGCGGTGTAGTCGCCGCCCTGTGCAGTGATGATGATGTCGCAACGCTTCAAGGCATTGATGTTGAATGCATCTTGCAGCGTCGTTTCGTTTTTGGCCATGGCGGGCGCTGTGCCGCCAGCGTTGGAGGTTGAGAAGAACAAAGGTTCGATCAAACCAAAGTCGCCCTCGGCTTGCATGCGGTCCATCAAAACCGAGCCGACCATGCCGCGCCAGCCTACAAGTCCTACCAATTTCATGTCATCACCCTTTTCATGTAAATTTGAGATTCCGACTCGTCGAGCCGGAAGGGCGTGACGAGTATGCGCTTTTAGCCCTTGGCCGTTTTCGTGATGGCTTTCACAACGGCTTCACCCATTTCGCGGGTGCTGACTTTTTGCGTGCCTTGCGACCAGATGTCGACGGTGCGCAAACCTGAGGACAAAACAGACTTCACCGCCGTCTCAATGCGATCGGCGGCTTCGGCTTGGTTCAGTGAAAAACGCAGCATCATGGCTGCAGAGAGTATTGTAGCCAGTGGGTTTGCAATGCCCTTGCCGGCAATGTCAGGTGCACTGCCATGGCTTGGTTCGTACAAACCTTGATTTTGGCTGTTCAAACTGGCCGATGGCAACATGCCGATAGAGCCTGTGAGCATGGAGGCTTCGTCGGACAAAATGTCACCAAACATGTTGCCAGTGACCACCACGTCAAATTTCTTGGGCTCTTTGACCAATTGCATGGCCGCATTGTCGACATACATGTGATCGAGTGCAACATCAGGATATTCTCTGTGAACGTCTGTGACCACATCTTTCCAGAACTGAAAAGTTTCAAGCACATTGGACTTGTCAACGCTGGTGACCTTTTTACTGCGTTTGCGGGCGGCTTGGAAGGCCACATGGGCAATTCGCTCAATTTCAGGGCGCGAGTAGCGCATGGTGTCGAAGGCTTCTTCGGCGCCGGGGAAGTGACCATCGGTGGCCACACGACGGCCACGCGGCTGACCAAAGTAAATGTCACCCGTGAGCTCGCGAATGATGAGAATGTCGAGGCCAGAGATGAGCTCGGGCTTGAGGCTGGAAGCACCCACCAATTGCTCGTAGCAAATGGCGGGGCGAAAGTTGGCAAACAGGCCTAAGTTTTTGCGCAAGCCCAAAATGGCTTGCTCAGGGCGTAAAGGACGGTCAAGCTTGTCGTATTTCCAATCGCCCACCGCACCAAACAAAATAGCGTCTGAATCTTTGGCCAGTTTCAAAGTGGACTCTGGAAGAGGGTGGCCGTGTGCATCGTAAGCAGCGCCGCCCACCAGGGCCTGTTCCATTTCAAATTTCAATTCGAGGGCGTTCAAAACCTTCACAGCTTCTGCAACGATTTCGGTACCAATGCCGTCACCCGGCAGAACTGCAATTTTCATGATGTGTCGACTTTAAAGAATTGATGTGAATCGAATCGAGTTGATAGACCAGGTTTTACCCATGCGGCCCTGTTAGGCAACGTGCGCCAACCATGGCTTCGTGGCCAATCGTTGCGCTTCAAAGGTTTTGATTTTCTCTGCATGGCGCAGGGTTAAACCGATGTCATCCAGACCGTTGATCAAACAATATTTGCGAAAGGCTTGAACCTCGAACGGCGTTTCTTCACCTTGCGCACGAATCACCACTTGGCGTTCTAGATCGATGGTCAGTTGATAGCCGGGAAATGCTGCGACTTCGTCAAACAACTTGGCGATGATGTTTTCTGGCAAAACGATTGGCAGTAAACCATTTTTAAAACAATTATTGAAGAAAATGTCGGCATAGCTTGGGGCGAGCACTGCGCGAAAGCCGTACTGATCAATGGCCCAGGGCGCATGCTCGCGTGAAGAGCCACAGCCAAAGTTCTTGCGGGCCAACAGAATGGACGCACCCTGATAGCGGGAGTGGTTCAGAACAAAGTCTGGATTTGGTTTTCTGCTTGCGGGGTCTTGGCCAGGGTAGCCCGCGTCCAAATAACGCCATGCGTCAAACAAGTTAGGCCCGAACCCTGTTTTACGAATGGACTTTAAAAACTGCTTCGGAATGATGGCGTCGGTGTCGACATTCTCGCGGTCCATCGGGGCTACGAGACCTTTGTGCACATTGAATTTTTGCATGTGTGTTCCTTGATCGTTCGTCTGAACTATGGTGAGTCAAATGCCTTTAGGCAAATTGGCGAATGTCCACAAAGTGTCCATGAATGGCCGCCGCCGCCGCCATGGCGGGGCTGACCAAGTGGGTGCGCCCGCCTGAGCCTTGACGACCTTCAAAATTTCGATTGCTGGTGCTGGCGCAACGCTCGCCGGGTTCGAGTCGGTCAGCGTTCATGGCCAAGCACATAGAGCAGCCTGGCTCACGCCATTCAAAGCCTGCAGCTTTGAAAATTTCGTGCAAACCTTCGCGCTCGGCTTGTTCCTTCACCAGGCCTGAACCTGGAACCACCAAGGCCAGCTTGACTGTTTTTGAAACTTTTTGCCCCAGCTTTTTCACCACCGCAGCGGCTTCACGCATGTCTTCAATTCGGCTGTTGGTGCACGAGCCAATAAAGACTTTGTCGACAAAGATGTCATTGAGGGCTTTGCCCGGCGCTAGCCCCATATAGGTCAAGGCACGCTCAATGGCATCCCGTTTGTTGGCGTCTTTTTCTTTGTCTGGATCTGGCACGATGCCGTTGATGCCCAACACCATTTCAGGCGAGGTGCCCCAAGTCACTTGCGGCAGGATATCGGCCGCATTGATTTCAACCACGGCGTCAAAATGTGCGCCTGCATCGGATTGCAAAGTTTTCCAATAGGTGACCGCATGATCCCATTCCACGCCAGTGGGGGACAGCAATCTGCCTTTCACGTAGTCTATGGTTTTTTCGTCCACAGCCACTAAGCCTGCACGTGCGCCCGCTTCAATGGCCATGTTGCAAACCGTCATGCGACCTTCCATGGACAATGCACGAATGGCAGAGCCACTGAATTCAATGGTGTAACCGGTGCCACCTGCGGTGCCAATTTTGCCAATGATGGCCAACACAATGTCTTTGCCCGTGATGCCCTTGGCGACAATGCCCTCCACCTTAATGAGCATGTTCTTGGCTTTTTTGGCCAGCAAAGTTTGGGTGGCCATGACGTGCTCAACTTCACTGGTACCAATACCATGGGCCAAGGCGCCAAATGCCCCATGGGTGGACGTGTGAGAGTCGCCGCAGACCACGGTCATGCCTGGCAAGGTGGCACCGTTCTCGGGTCCGATGACGTGAACAATGCCTTGTCGCTTTGACAAGAACGGGAAAAAGGCAGCCGAGCCGAATTCAGCCATGTTGGTGTCGAGCGTGGTAATTTGTTCTTTGCTGACGGGATCGGTGATGCCGTCATAGCCCAACTCCCAGCCTGTGGTGGGCGTGTTGTGGTCTGCAGTGGCCACAATGGAGCTCACTCGCCAGACTTTGCGACCCGCTTGACGCAAACCTTCAAAGGCTTGAGGGCTGGTCACTTCATGGACCAAATGACGGTCAATGTACAAGACCGATGTGCCGTCTTCTTCGGTGTGGACAACGTGTTCGTCCCAAATTTTGTCGTAAAGCGTTCGCGCCATTTTGAATCCTAAGTTCTAGCCCATCATTTTAAGCTGATTACAAGAAAAAGCCCACTCGCTAGGTGACCTTGTAGGGGCTGGGCAAAGCTTTATTCACACCATTTCAGTCAAGCTTTGAAACGGCGTCAGCCTAATTCGCGTATCGAGCGCCGGTAGCCGGTTGGTGAAACGGCAAAACGTTGGGTGAAGCGTCGTGTGAAATAGGCCTCATCCGTGAAACCAACGCGATGTGCGATGGCGCCCACACGATCAGTCGTATGAGCGAGCAGGTTCTGAGCGCGCTCCATACGGCGTCCCGTTAACCACTCGACGAATGCCAGTCCCGTCTGTTTTTTGAGCAGCTGCGAGAGATAGTTTGGCGAAAGGTAAGCAGCCTCAGCAACCGAATTGAGGCCGATGTCAAGGTGCAGGTTTTCATCGATAAATTTGAAAACACGTCGAAGCGCATCGGTGTGATCCTGAAGGTAAACGCGTTGTTCGGCCAACGACTGCAGCTGTGGCGCAAACTTTTCTGTGGTCATCCCAATCAGTTCAAGCAGAGCGCCTCTCGCGCGATCAAGTGAGCCTAGCTTTCGGTTGATGTGGGCATCATGAAGCCTTTGAAGCAAAGTTTCGATGTAAGAGAACTCTGGTTCATCAAAGACAAAGTCAAACCAGCCTTGGTAAATAAAGGGTGTGAGCTCCGGATACTGGACGATCGACGCTTCTTCCATTTCGAGCGGTGAAAGCGCAAAGTCGGGTCTCAGAAATTTACTTGAGAAATTGATCAACTGGTAGCGAGTGCCGGGCGCCACCATGGCCAAGTGGACGCGATACGGCAACACGAAAATGATGGAGCCTTGCACAGACTCGATTCGACGCCCACCCAGCAAGTGGGGCGCTGCGCCGGCTTGGTTGGCAATGATTTGGAAATGTTCATGCCGATGCGGCTTACTGATAGGGGAGCGCAGCGACTGGTCGCGAATTTCAAAGTCCAAACGCTCTGATCGTTCGACCATGGAGTACGTGTGGATGTCGGCCGTAGATGGCGTATTGACTTTCATGGCTCGTATTTCTTCATTAGGAATGCATGGAAGAGTAAGTAGTTTCCCTAGTTTTTAAAGCCTTGATGCAGAGAATCGAAAGCCGCTTTTCAGAGTTAAAAAAATGAACTTGGACAAATCAAAGATTAACTTGTATTTGTCCAAGAATATCAGATTTCTACCTTGTAACAAGCACAAACAAGGTGTTCAATACAGCCATCGAGTGCGTCAATGCTCACTGAGAGCGCTTTCAAATTCTCGATCACAACCCGCTCACTAACCTTTGGAGACAAGATGAACACGAACACAGATGCAGCCTTCTTAGGCCAGCGCAGCTACAAAATTCCCGCAACCATGAAAGCCTGGGTCCTTGGAGACCCCGAACAGCTCACCTTTGTGGACAAGCCGGTCCCACAGCCTGGTGCCGCTGAGGTGCTTGTGCGCATCGATGCAATCGCTGTGTGTGCGACCGATCTGGAAATCATCCACAAGGGCCCACCCGCTCTGATTCAGGGTGGTCTTCCATTCAACAAGAACTTCACACCTGGCCACGAATACATGGGCACTGTGGTCAAGCTGGGCCAAGGTGTAGACGAGTACAAAGTCGGCGATCGCGTGACCGTTGAAGTGCACGCTGGATGCGGGCGTTGCGAGCGTTGCAGAGAGGGCATGTACACCTCCTGCCTCAACTATGGCAAAAACTACGGTGATGTCAACAAAGGTCACCGCGCCAATGGATTTACAACCGATGGTGGATTTACGCAATATGCCATCAACAACATCAACACATTGGCCCACGTGCCCGATGACATGAGTGATGAAGAAGCCACACTGATCGTCACCGCGGGTACCGCCATGTACGGCTTGGATGTCATCGGCGGACTGATTGCTGGCCAGTCTGTGGTCATCATGGGCCCCGGCCCTATCGGTTTGATGGGTGTTGGCGTTGCCAAGGCGCTGGGCGCAAGCGAAGTGATCTTGACCGGAACACGCGATAACCGCCTTGAGATGGGCCGCAAACTTGGCGCTGATTACACGATCAACGTGACCAAAGAAGACGCTGTTGCCAAAGTGCGTGAATACACCAACGGTGGTGCGCATTACGTGCTGGAGTGCTCTGGTGCGCCCAACGCTGTCAACGACGCTTCAGCCATGCTGCGTCGCGGCGGTCGTATCTGTTTGGCCGCATTCCCTGGTTCACCAGTGCCTGTCGACATCGCCGCTTTGGTTCGCAATAATATTTACATGTTCGGCATTCGTGGCGAAGGCAAGAGTGCTACGCACCGTGCAGCCGCATTGATGGCGCAAAAACGCTTCGACGCTAAGTTAATTCACACCCACACTTTCCCGTTGGAAGAAGTGCCCGAAGCGCTGCGTCATGCACGTGAGCGCATCGACGATGCAATCAAGGTGGTGGTGAAAATCGGCCATCCCGAAGGTTGCTAAAGAGAGACCCAACGTGCTTACCTTTGACCAATACTTGACGCCACAGTCGCTCGACGAGGCTTTCGACGCGCTGCAAAGCGTAACGGGTGCCCGCTTGTTGGCCGGTGCAACAGACCTCCTGCCCTGGGCCCGAGAGGGCAGGGCAGGTGACGTGCACTTGCCCGCTGTGGTTGACATTAGCCGTATCGCTTTGCTGGGCGGTGTGTCACAGGAAGGCGCGCGAATTCGCATTGGGGCGACCACACCCATCTCGGCGCTGCAGCATCACCCGCTGCTGCAGCAGCAAGCACCGGTGCTGGGCTTTTGTGCGCTGTGGTTTGCCGACGATCAAATTCGTGAGCAAGCCACAGTAGGAGGCAACTTGGTCAATGCTTCGCCGGCTGGCGATACGCAGCCAGCCTTGCTGGCGCTCAATACTCACGTGACGCTGGCTCGCCTTGAATCGGGCCGAATCCTTGAGCGTTCAGTCCCTTTGTCTGAGTTCATCCTCGGTCCAAGCCGAACCTTGCTTCAGCCCGGAGAGATTTTGCTGCGACTGGAGTTTGATGCTTTGCCCCAGCATGGTGTTTCTTTTGAAAAGGTGGGCCATCGCCGCTCCTTGGCTATTTCTACGGTCTGCATTGCCACACTGGTCCGCATCGACAGCCAAAAACGCATTGACGATTTGCGCATTGCAATCGGCGCGGTTGGACCTGTGCCCGAGCGACTCACTGACATTGAAGATCTCCTTACAGGGGTCAAACCCACACCCGCAGCATTGCGTGACGCCTCACTTCGGGTGGCTGATCGGGTCCGCTCACGCAGCCGTCAAAGCTACAGGCGCGAAGTCTTGAGCAATTTTGTTGAACGCTCATTGAACACGGCACTGGCGCATGCTGGGCTTGACTTGCCCCGCCTACCTAAGGAGTCAGAATATGTCTGATACGCTTTTATCGGGTGGGTCTGTGGCGCAAGGCTGTCACCCCACCACTGAAATTTCCGCAACCGTTAACGGCCGAAAGGTCAAGCGCACCGTGCCCAATCACTACCGTGTGATCGACTTTGTGCGCGAAGAACTGAAGCTGACTGGCAACAAAGAGGGTTGCGGCGCTGGTGAGTGTGGCACTTGTTCCATGTTTGTCGATGGCAAACTCATCAAGAGTTGCCTTTCGCCCGTCCAAAAAATCAATGGCTGCTCGGTGGAGACCATTGACGACATGGACCGCGATTCAGGCATGTCGCTGTTACAACAGGCTTTCAATAAATGCGGTGCGAGTCAATGCGGCTATTGCATCCCAGGCATGGTGATGGCCGCTACATCAACCTTGCGCCAAAATCCAGGCGCCAGCCGAGACCAGATCAAAGAAGGCTTGGGCGGCAACATCTGCCGGTGCACCGGCTATCAAAAAATCATCGATGCGGTAGAGCTCGCGCGGGATGTGCAAAGCGGCGTCAAACCGCACAGCGCGCTGGACGAAGACACCGCAACTGACAGCTTCATTGGGCAGCGTACGCGTCGTTTGGACTCACCTGCCAAGGTCACGGGCGCAATTAAATATGCAGCCGACATGTTCATGCCCAACATGTTGCACATGCAGGTTCTGCGCAGTCCTCATGCGCATGCTCGCATCGTCCGCATTGATTCCGAGGCCGCTCGTTTGATGCCAGGTGTCGAGTGCGTGCTGACCTGCGACGATGTGCCTGGTGTTGACAACTTCGGTGTGTTCATTGAAGACCAGCCCACACTTGCACGCGGTGTGGTCCGCTATGTGGGAGAGGCTGTCGTGGCCGTAGCGGCAGAAACTTTAGACATTGCCCGCGCTGCTGTGGCTGCAATTCATGTGACGTACGAAGAACTCCCCACCTTGTTCGACCCGCATGAGGCCATGAAAGATGGCGCCGTTCAACTTCACGATTTTGCACAAAACAATATTTGCAAGCACACACGCATCCGCAAGGGCGATGTCGATGCTGCACTGGCACAAGCGGACATCATTGTTGAGCAAACCTACAACACACAGTCGATCGAGCATGCTTATCTGGAGCCCGAAGCTGGGTTGGCCTATTTAGAAGCCGATGGTTGCGTGACGGTGCAGTCGCCTAGCCAAAACATTACCCACCATCGGCACATGTTGGCGCGCATTCTGGGGCGACCCATCAACAAGGTGCGCATGATCATGAGTACCGTGGGTGGGGGCTTCGGCGGCAAGGAGGACATGATCTATCAAGGCATGTTGGCGCTGGCGGCTATCAAAACTCGGCGCCCAGTTCGTTACGTCTTTACGCGTGAGGAGAGCATCAAGGCCAGTGCCAAGCGGCACCCTTTTAACATTCGATACACCATGGGTCTTCAGCGCGACGGTCGCATTGTGGCCACAAAGATGGTCATGGTCAGCGATGGCGGAGCCTATGCATTGTCGACGCCTGGCGTGATGAACAAGTCGGCCATCCTGGGCCCGGGCCCTTACGCCATTCCCAATGTCTGGGTGGACTCTATTGGTGTGTACACCAACAACACGCCCAGTGGTGCGTTCCGCGCTTTTGGCGCTTTTCAATCTGAGTTTGCAACCGAATGCCATTTGGATCTGTGTGCCCAAAAACTCGGCATGGACCCCGTTGCGCTGCGCCGCATCAATTTGATGCGTGATGGCGCCACAACCCACACCCGACAGCAATTGGACCGTGTGCTTGCAGTCGAATGCCTCGAAGCAGCCATCAAGGCGGCAGGCTGGGAGCCCGGTGTGCCCTATCGTCAAGGCCAGGGCCAGCCGCAACGCACAGATTTCAATTACGAAGGTTCGCGTGAGTTTTATTTAATCGGTGGCAAAACCAAGCCCAGTGTTCCGCTGAACGTTGCGGCGCATCACACTCAAGGAGACATGTCATGAAGCAAAGAGGAAGAGGTGTTGCCTGCGGTTGGTACGGTATCGCCCGCACTGCCGCCATGGACCGCGCTGCAGTCTGGGTTGAGCTCGATGACGGTGGCACTGTCAAGATCGCAACTGGCGTGACCGAGATCGGTGAGGGTGTTCTGACCGGTCTGTGTCAAATTGCGGCACAAGAGATGGGTGTTCGCCCTGAAGACATCGTCTTGGGCGACAACGACACAGCACGTGTGCCAGAAGCAGCGCACGCTGGGGCCACACGAATGACCTACATGATTGGCAATGCGGTTGCAGTCGGTTGTCGTGAGGCCTTTGGCCGCTTTCGGGACGCCGTGGGCGCTTACTGGGGTGTCAGTGCCGAGAGCGTTAAAGCATTTTCTGGTCAAGTCTGGGTGGAGGGTTCCGCAAGCAAGCGCATGAGCATGGCGCATGCGGTGCACGTCTTGAAAAAAGAACGCGGCATTGTGATTGTAGGCAGCGGTCTCTTTACCTCAGCGCACACTGCACTGCACCCTGAGACGGGTGAAGCAACGCCCTGGCAAAGCTATGTCTTTGGTGCGCAAGTGGCCGAGGTCGAAGTTGATGACGACACTGGTGAGGTGCAGGTCCTTGGTGTTTGGGCTGCACATGATGTCGGTCGCGTGATCAATCCACAACAAGTTGAAGGTCAAATTGAAGGCTCAGTCATTATGGGTTTGGGGCATGCGTTGATGGAGGAGTATGTGCAGGTCGATGGTGTCACCACCACACCCGGCTTCGCCAAGTACATCTTGCCGACAGCGCTGGACATTCCACACGTGACTTCTGTGCTGCTGACGGAACCTGACCCAAAGACGCCACTGGGCGTAAAGGGTATCGGCGAGCCAGCCATCACGCCGACAGCCGCCGCGATTATCAATGCCATCTACGACGCCGTGGGTGTGCGAATGACCCGACTGCCAGCAACACCAGAGCGCGTGATGGCGGCACTGATTGCCAAGCGTTCAGCGGTTCAACTCGCCCCTTCACCCATTGAGGAAACCATTCACTGAAAAATAGCTTCTTGTAGTTTTTCAAACTTTCACTGCAGTTCTGAGTGGCAAAAATAAGCCACACTTTTTTTAATCAACGGAGACAAAAATGACAAATGAAATACAAAGCACTTTACGGCGAACTCTTGTAATGAGCATGCTCGCCGCTGCGGCCACTGTGACGACCGCCCCTGTTTTTGCGCAAACCTTTCCGATCAAACCTGTTGAGTTGGTTGTCCTGTTTCCCGCAGGCTCTGCGGCCGACGTCACCGCACGCGTTCTCGCCGAGCAATTGAGCAAAAAACTCGGACAGCCTATCGTCGTTGTTAACAAGCCGGGTGGTGGTGGCTCGATTGGCTACAAGTATGCGCAGCAGAAGCCCGCTGATGGGTACACGCTGGTCTTCAATTCGACCTCCATTAGCACTGTTTTCTACTCTGGCCTGATCCCCTTTGACTACCGTGCGTTCGACGCGATTGCACGTGTTACTGTCGAAAATCCGGTCATCGCCATCAGAGCCAATGCGCCCTGGAAAGATCTGCAGTCAATGGTGGAAGATGTGAAAAAACGGCCTGGCGCAGTCTCGATTGGCAACTCAGGCATCGGTAGTCACACACACATTTCTTCGGTGGCATTCTTCAAAGAAATCAATGCCGATGTCATGCACGTCC
Source organism: Limnohabitans sp. (assembly GCA_044357745.1). GTDB lineage: Bacteria > Pseudomonadota > Gammaproteobacteria > Burkholderiales > Burkholderiaceae_C > Limnohabitans_A. Next base: position 12,002 of record JBIKOZ010000013.1, read on the forward strand.
CCTTTGGCGCATCGCAAGTCGTCACAAGCTTGCTTGGTGGTCAGATCGATGCTGTGGTGTCGGTGCCCTCAGCGCTAACCTCGCACGTCAGTGCAGGAACATTGCGCATTGTGGCTTCGCTGTCATCGGCACGCGAGCCAGCATTCCCCACAGTGCCAACGACTGCAGAGGCCGGCATGGCTTACAACGGCGAAATGTGGCGAGGTATTGCCTCTCCCAAGGGCACGCCACCCGCCATCGTGACGCGTCTTGAGAAGGCTTTGCAAGAAGCCGTGACAAGCCCTGAATTCAAAGCACAGGGTGTGAAGATGGGCTTTGTTCCTGCATTCATGCCAGCCAGTGAATTCGGTCCGCTCATTGCCAAGGACGACGTCATGTTGGGTAGACTGATAGAGCGAGCCGGGCTCAACATCAAATAAAGAAATCTAGTCAATGAACAATTCTGCCGAAATACCCGCCGTCATGTTGCTAGGGCCTGAGGGGCAAGAAGCTCGGGCAAAAGCCATAGCACGTTTCGGTGGCTTGAATCAGGCGCTGGCCGCTGGTGCGCTGCCTAAGCAAGTCAATATCACGCTTTCTGAGGCGCTGGTATTGGGCCTGCTGAAGCAGGGCGTGAGCAAATACCTGGCTATTTTTGGCCATGGTTCAACCGATCTCGGCGAGGTTCTTCGTGTTTACACACAAGCGGGCGTGACGCAGGTTTTCAACTTCCGCAATGAAGTCGAAATGGCGCATGCTGGAACGGCGCTGGCCTGGGCATGGAAGGAGCCTTGTGCTGTAGTGACCTCCATCGGCCCCGGCGCGCTTCAGGCCATGGCAGGTTCGCTGGCTGCAGCGTGCAATGGTGTTGGCCTGTATCACATCTATGGCGACGAAACAACCTGGGGTGAAGGCTATAACATGCAGCAGATCCCCAAGCAGCAGCAGCAGTTGTACGGACAAATGACGGCTCTGATGGGTCAATCCTATGTTCTTCACACACCGGAAGCGCTTCGCGACGCTTTGCGTAGAGGCACACAATGCGTCAACCATCCGGTGAAGCCAGGACCGTTTTATTTGTTGTTGCCCATCAATACCCAGCCTCAGGTCATCAATGATTTGAATTTGGAAGCGCTACCTGAAGCGCTGCATGGCTCGCGTACTGCTGTAGCCGACATGGAAATGCTCCAACAAGCTGCACAGGCATTGAGACGTCACGCGCGCATTGTCTTCAAGGTCGGTGGTGGCGGCCGTCCTTTTCCAGGACCTGTTCGTGAACTGGCTGAGCGTTGCGGCGCATCGGTAGTCGCTTCGCCCGGTTCGACCGGTGTCTTGCCTGATGCACACCCTCAATACATGCACGTAGGTGGCAGCAAGGGCTCCATCAGTGGCAACCATGCGATGTCAAATGCGACGCTTCTTGTTGCCATTGGAACGCGCGCAGTGTGTCAAAGTGACTGCTCTGGCGTTGGCTATCCTATGGTCGAACAGGTCATCAACATCAATGCCGACCTGTCTGACTTGACACATTACAACCGCACGATTGCGCTGCAGGGAGACATCGGAGCCGTGGTTGCCCAGTTGATGTCGGCTCTCGAAGGCGTACCAGATGAACAGTCGCAGCCACGTGCCGCTTGGTTGGAAGCATGTACTGCCAGCAAGGCAGCGTGGAAAAACTTCTTGCACGAGCGTCAGTCCACGCTGCCGCTTTTTGATGATGTCTGGCAGCGTCCTGTGCTGACACAGCCTGTCGCCATTAAAGTGGTGTGTGATTTCGCCAATGCGGTCCATGCGATCAAATTTTTTGATGCAGGCGATGTACAGGCCAATGGGTTTCAAACCGTCGAAGACGACTCACCCGGGCAAACCTATACAGAATCGGGGGCTTCCTACATGGGCTTCGCCACCTGTGCTGTGACTGCCGCAGGCATGGCGAGTACTGAACAGTATCCCATCGCCTTCACGGGCGACGGCTCTTTCATGATGAACCCGCAAGCACTGATCAGTGCCGTTGAGCATGGCGCGCGCGGCACCATCGTGATCTTCGACAATCGGCGAA
>JBIKOZ010000199.1:0-4042 GCA_044357745.1 Limnohabitans sp.
AATTTTGTCGTCGATATTCAGGTCGCCCGAGTAGTCGGTGGAGGCCACCCACAAACGCACAATTTCGGCGCCCATCTTGTCGCTGATCTCTTGGGGGGCAACCACATTGCCCAAGCTCTTGCTCATCTTGCGGCCTTGGCCGTCAGTGGCAAAACCGTGCGTGAGCAAACCGCGATAAGGCGCGCGATCGTACAAAGCGCAACCCAGCAGCAAAGAACTGTGGAACCAACCGCGGTGTTGGTCGTGGCCTTCTAAGTACAAGTCGGCTTCAGGCCCCACGTCATGGAAAGGCTTGCGATCGTATGCATCTTTATGGCTGCCGCGCAGCACGTGCTGGAACGTAGAACCTGAGTCAAACCACACTTCCAAAATGTCGGTGCTCTTGGTGTAGTTGGGGGCCTCGGCTGCCCCCAAAATTTCTTCGGTCGTGACACGGCTCCAAGCTTCAATACCGCCTTGTTCAACAATGCTGGCGGCTTGGTCCAAAATTTCCATGGTGCGGGGATGCAGCTCACCCGAATCTTTGTGCAGGAAGAAGGGCACGGGCACGCCCCAGCTGCGCTGACGAGAAATACACCAGTCAGGGCGGTTGGCAATCATGTCGCGCAAACGCGTCTTGCCGTTTTCTGGATAGAAGTGGGTTTGATCGATGGCATCAAGGGCCAACTGACGCAATGTCTTGGCCGCTTTGTCTTGGGTAAAGACGCCAGCACCTTCGTCCATGCGCACAAACCACTGTGCTGCAGCGCGGTAGATGACCGGTGTTTTGTGGCGCCAGCAATGCGGGTAGCTGTGGGTGATGCCATAAGTGGCCATCAGTCGATTGCTTTCGCCCAACACCTCGATGATGCGAGGGCAGGCCTTCCAAATATTCATGCCACCAAATAGCGGCAAGTCTTCGGCATAGCTGCCGTTACCTTGAACGGGGTTCAAGATGTCGTCATAGGCGAGGCCATTGGCCACGCAAGAATTAAAGTCATCCACGCCATAGGCTGGTGATGAATGGACGATGCCTGTGCCATCTTGCGCGCTCACATAGTCGGCGACATAGACAGGTGAGAAGCGTTGGTAGCCTTCATGCACGTCGTACAAGGGATGCTTGAAATTCAACCCGCCTAACTTGTCACCGGTGGCAGTGGCCACGACCTGACCTTCTAGCTTATAGCGCTCCAAACACTTTTCAACCAAAGACTCGGCCAAGACCAAGAAGCCCTTGTCGGTGTTCACCAATGCATAAGCCAATTCAGGGTTCACGTTGAGGGCTTGGTTAGCAGGCAAGGTCCAAGCGGTGGTGGTCCAGATCACCACAAAGGCTTGCTTATACTGCGTGGGCAATGTTTCCAAGCCAAAGGCCTTGGCCAATGCCGCGTTGTCTGCCGCTTCAAACGCGACATCCAAGGTGTCGCTCTTTTTGTCTGCGTATTCAATTTCAAATTCAGCCAAAGAAGAGCCGCAATCGAAACACCAGTAAACAGGCTTGAGACCGCGGTAGACAAAGCCCCGTTCGATCACACGTTTGAAGGCGCGGATTTCACCGGCTTCATTGGCAAAGTCCATGGTGCGATAAGGACGCTCCCAATCGCCCAATACGCCCAAGCGTTTGAAGTCTTCGCGCTGCTGCTCAATTTGCTCGGTGGCAAAAGCGCGACTTTTGGCCTGCATGTCGTCGCGCGTGAGTTTGCGGCCATGCAATTTTTCAATCGCGTTTTCAATGGGCAAGCCGTGGCAATCCCAACCTGGAATGTATTGCGCGTCAAAGCCAGCCAATTGCTTGGACTTGACGATCATGTCTTTGAGCACTTTGTTCAGCGCGTGGCCAATGTGCAAATTGCCATTGGCGTAGGGTGGGCCATCGTGCAGCACAAACAAAGGTGCGCCTTGTCGGGCCAAACGCAGTTTTTGATAGAGACCTTGGTCGCTCCAAGCTTGGGTCCAGGCTGGCTCACGCTTGGGCAAATCGCCCCGCATCGCAAAGGCGGTGTCGGGCATGTTCAGGGTGGCGCGGTAATTTGTTTTTGGTTCAGACATTGTTCAAAGCGTCATTGTTTGGGTGGCCTGTGCAGCCTTGTACCTAGCGGCGAAAAATGCACGCGCATCGTCACAGTCCTTGGCAATGCCCACAGTCAGGGCTTCCAAGCTGTCGTACTTGAGTTCGTCGTGTAATTTGTGCAGCAAGTCAACTCGGATGATTTTACTGTAGCCGCCTTCGAGCCCAAGCTGGGTTGGCCAGTCTAGGCAATGGGTTTCCAAGAGCACCCTGCCACCATTGACATCTTGGGGGTCCAAAGAAGGACGGATGCCTAAATTGGCCACGCCAGGCAGGGCTTGGGGGCTTAAGCCATGGACTTCTACGTTAAAAATACCGCTGGCTGCGGGTTGCCAGTGACTGAATCTCAAATTAAGGGTTCTGAAGCCGTCCTCTGCACCCTCCATCGAGGCACCTAAGCCACGTCCCAGCTTTCGACCATGCACGACGTGGCCGCTGATGCTGTAGGGTCGTCCCAACAGGCGGGTGACACCTTGCATGTCGCCTCTGCCTAGGGCTTCTCTGACAGCTGAGCTTGAAACTCTGAGGCCATGCACTTCGTAGCTGTTCATGCGGGCCACATCAAAGCCTAGGCGCTGACCGGCTGTATCGAGCATGGTGTAGTCGCCAGCGCGCTTGGCGCCAAAGCGGAAATCATCGCCCACCAACAAATATTTGACACCCAAACCTTTGACCAGAACAGACTGGATGAAGTCTTCAGGTGATTGACTTGCCAGACGTTTGTCAAAGGGCAACACCACCACTTGATCGATGCCACAGCGCTCAAGTTCAAGTAATTTGTCACGCAGGGTTGCAATTCGCGCAGGGGCCAATTCAGGCTTGTGATGAAGCTTTGCAAAAAAATCTCTGGGGTGTGGCTCAAAGGTCATGACGCAGCTGGGCACCCCCCGATGCGCCGCTTCGTTGATTAAAAGCGCCAGCATGGCCTGGTGGCCGCGGTGGACGCCGTCAAAGTTACCGATGGTCAAGGCGCATTGCTGGGCCCTGTCTGGGTGGTTGAATCCGCGAAATACCTTCATGCTGCTTGGGTCATAAAAATGAATTGATTACAGGGTATATTGTGACCGACCAGAAGGGCTGGCCTGTTATCGTTTCATGGGATGGTTTTGCCGTTGAATGGAGGCGCATGTGAAGGTCTTGAAATTGTCTGCTCAGGGGCTTCCGCAGTCTTGGATTTCATTGGAACAAGCTGTGGTTTATTACGCTGCCGAAGATGTCCGCTGGGAAGCAGGTCAGGAAATTGCTGTTTTTCGCGGCGGCCACAATGCCATCACGGGCGAGCAGTCCATCATCAAGGTCAACAGCATCATTGGCACCCGCGGTGTTCACGGCATCAATCCTTTCGAACTGCGCCCTGGCTTGACCAACAGTAAATTGTTTGTTCGCGATCGCAATGTGTGTGCTTATTGCGGCCAGCGATTCCATGAATCAGATCTCACCCGCGAGCACATCGTGCCCTTTGCTCAAAATGGCATCGACAATTGGATGAACGTGGTTACGGCCTGTCGCTCATGCAATCACCGAAAAAGCAGCCGCACGCCAGAGCAGGCAGGCATGCCCTTGTTTTATACCCCTTATGTTCCCAGTCTCTGGGAAGATTTCATTTTGCGAAACCGCAGAATCTTGACGGATCAAATGGCGTTTTTAATGGCACATGTGCCTCAAAACTCCAGATTGATCGATTAGGTGTTGAGCCTGCCTTAAGCAAAGACGCCAGCAGTCTCCTGCATGCTGTCTGACACCTCGCCCAAGTGATGCAGGGTGTCACCAAATGTCATTTCCAGCTGCGTCAATTTTTTGAAGTAGTGGCTCACGATGTATTCGTCCGTCACGCCAATACCGCCGTGCAATTGCACGGCTTGTTGGCCCACATAGCGCATGGAATTGCCCAGCTGGTATTTGGCACGGGCCATGGCTTGGTGGCGCTCAGCAGCAGGAGCGTTCAGCTTCAAGCTGGCGTAATAGCTCATTGAGCGACCCAACTCCAATTGCATT
>JBIKOZ010000200.1:0-4015 GCA_044357745.1 Limnohabitans sp.
GAAAGTTCGGTCATGACAAGGGCGTCGAAAATCCGGTCATCGTGGTTTATGAAAAAGCTTTTCATGGCCGCAGCATTGCCACCTTGAGTGCCACAGGCAATACCAAAATTCAACAAGGTTTTGGGCCCTTGGTTGAGGGCTTCTTGCGCGTTCCCTTGAATGACATTGCGGCTTTGAAAAAGGCCACTGAAAACAATCCCAATGTGGTGGCTGTGTTTTTTGAAACCATTCAAGGCGAAGGCGGCGTGAACCCCATGCAGATGGACTATCTGCGGGATGTTCGTGCGCTTTGCGACGCAAAAGATTGGCTCATGATGATCGACGAAGTTCAATGTGGCATGGGTCGGACTGGCAAGTGGTTTGCGCATCAATGGTCTGGTATCAAAGCGGACGTCATGCCCCTGGCCAAAGGCTTAGGCTCGGGCGTCCCCATTGCAGCAGTTGTGGCTGGCCCCAAAGCCGCCCATATATTTCAGCCTGGCAATCATGGCACCACGTTTGGCGGTAATCCATTGGCCATGCGAGCTGGCATAGAAACCATTCGCATCATGGAAAAAGATGGCCTGCTTGAAAATTCGGCGCGCGTTGGCGCACATCTCAAAGCACGTTTAGAAAAAGACCTTCTGGGCTTACCAGGCGTGAAAGAAATTCGCGGACAAGGCCTCATGCTAGGGATCGAACTCAACAAAGCCTGCAGTGTTCTAACGCAGCGTGCTGCCGATGCAGGCCTTCTGATCAGCGTGACAGCTGACAGCGTCATTCGCTTGGTCCCACCCCTCATCATGACGGAAGCCGAAGCCGATGAAGTGGCAGATATTTTGCTGCCCTTGATACATACATTTCTATCGGAAACAACATGATGGCCACTCAAGCTCCGGCTGCAAAACTTCGGCATTACCTGCAATTCACAGATCTAACGGCAGACGAATACGCCCATATTTTCAGCCGTGCTTCCTTCATCAAAGCCAAGTTCAAGGCCTATGAAAAATATCAGCCGCTGGCCGATCGCACGCTGGCCATGATTTTCGAAAAAGCTTCAACGCGAACGCGTGTGAGTTTTGAAGCCGGCATGTACCAACTGGGTGGCTCTGTGGTTCACCTCACCACGGGCGACAGCCAGCTTGGACGCGCTGAGCCCATTGAAGACAGTGCCCGCGTCATCAGCCGCATGGTCGACTTGGTGATGATTCGCACTTATGGCCAAGACAAAATTGAAAAGTTCGCAGCGCATTCACGTGTGCCTGTGATCAATGGCCTGACCAACGAGTATCACCCCTGCCAAATTTTGGCCGACATCTTCACTTTCATTGAACATCGCGGCGCCATTCAAGGCAAGACTGTGGCGTGGGTGGGTGATGGCAACAACATGGCCAACACTTGGCTCCAAGCCGCCGACTTGCTGGGCTTCAAAGTCAATCTGAGCACCCCCAGCGGTTATGAAGTGGACCCTGCCGTGGTGGGTGTCCGCAGCGCTGCCAGCACGCAGTTTTTCAAGGACCCCATGGCGGCCTGCAAAGGCGCCGATTTGGTCACCACCGATGTCTGGACCAGCATGGGCTACGAAGCTGAAAACGAGGCGCGCAAAAAGGCCTTTGCAGATTGGTGCGTTGATGAAGACATGATGAAAGTGGCCAAACCTGATGCCCTCTTTATGCACTGCCTGCCTGCACACCGTGGCGAAGAAGTGAGCGCAGAGGTCATCGATGGCCCGCAATCCGTGGTCTGGGACGAAGCGGAAAACCGCATGCACGTGCAAAAAGCGCTGATGGCTTTTTTACTGCTTGGCAAAGCCTGAGCGGGCCACTCCCCCTGGCTCAGGGACCTTTGTAAAGCCAAGGGACATCCATCAAGGACTCACCCAGCATACGCAGGGCCCAGTCACGACCCCAGCGAAGAGGGCCTTGGAAGTGAAAAATTTGGCCATTTCGAATTGAGCGTTGCTGAACCTTGGCGTTTCTAGCCCAACGCGCTTTGGCATACAACTGCCAACGCAGGGGCAGCGACAAATCAGTACGCGCCCAACAAGCTGCCAACTCGGCCGCATCTTCAATGGCCATGCCTGCGCCTTGCGCTAAGAAGGGTCGCATGGGGTGCGCGGCGTCTCCCAAAAGCGCCACTCTGCCTTTTGCCATTTCTTCAGGGCCGCTGACAGGCGGCCGATCGCACAAAGGCCACATTCGCCAGGCCTTGACGGCCGTTAAGACGTCTTTCAAATCCGCATGGGCATGGCCCATGGCCACCTCTAAATCGCGCTTGTTGGCAGCATGATCCCAATCTTCAAGTTCCGGCGGGGGGCTGCCCTGAACGACCACCACCAAATTCAGAAACTCACCTTGTCTAACGGGATACAACACCACATGAACGAGCGGGCCCACCCAAACAGTGACGTTCTGAGTGCGCAGTTTTTCAGGCACATCTTGAACAGCCAACAGGGCCCTGTAGGCCAACAGTCCCGAGACTCTGGGTGGCATTTTGGGCACGACATACTGACGTGTTGTGCTCCACAAACCATCTGCACCCACCAAGGATTCTGCAGTTAAATGGTGCTCAGCGCCCTGCGGCAGTCCAAGCCCGCTGACTGTGATGCCGTCGTCATCTTCGCGCAACACATCAATTTTGCAGTTGAGCGTGAGCTCGGCCGCGCCAGCACTCACCACTTTGTTCAAAAGCACCTTATGCAGGTCTGCACGATGAACCGTGACATAAGGCGCACCATAATGATCAAGGCTTCGTTGGCCCAATCGAAGCGCTCCCAAACACTGTCCGGAATGACTGTCCCTCACTTGCAATTTTTGGGGGGTAAAAACAAATTCCTGAAGATCTTTTTCTAGGCCCCAGCCAAACAGGGTTCGCGTGACGTTAGGGCCCATTTGAATGCCCGCCCCCACCTCACTGAAAACTGAGGCGCGTTCGATCAAATGCGGCCTGGCGCCTTTGGCAGCACAAGCCAAGGCAGCAGCCAATCCGCCAATTCCGCCACCCACAATCAAGATTGAGTTTTTCACAGACTTCATTTTGCAATGATCCATGTCTTCTCGACATGAGTCGCATCAAAAAAGCCCAAAAGACTTGAATCTTTTGGGCTTCACCGGCAAAGGTTTGACGTCAGTTAGGCTGCTACGCCTTTTGCAACTTCAGCGTATTCTTCGATCTTGTCGAAGTTCATGTACTTATAAATCTGACTACCGTCTTTGTTGATTTCAGTCATGCTGGCTTGATACTCTTCCACAGAAGGAATGTGTCCCAATTTGGAGCTGATGGCCGCGACTTCCGCAGAAGCCAAATACACATTGGCGTTTTTGCCCAAGCGATTGGGGAAGTTACGTGTGGACGTAGAAACCACCGTGGCGCCCTCGCGAACTTGCGCCTGATTGCCCATGCACAAAGAGCAGCCAGGCATTTCGGTGCGCGCACCAGCGGCACCGAAAACGCCGTAATGGCCTTCTTTGGTCAACTCGGCGGCGTCCATTTTGGTTGGCGGGGCCACCCACAACTTCACAGGAATATCGCGGCGACCTTCGAGCAACTTAGAAGCGGCACGAAAGTGACCGATGTTGGTCATGCAAGAACCAATGAACACTTCATCAATCTTCGTGCCAGCCACTTGCGACAATAATTGAGCATCGTCTGGGTCATTAGGGCAGCACAAAACGGGCTCTTTGAGCTGGTCCATGTCGATCTCGAGCACGTGTGCGTATTCTGCATTGGCATCGGCTTCAAGCAAGTTGGGCTTGGCCAACCAAGCTTGAACGGCTTTGATGCGACGCTCCAGTGCGCGCTTGTCGTTGTAGCCCTGCGCAATCATGTTCTTCATCAACACGATGTTGGAATTCAAGTACTCTTTGACGGGTTCAGGGTTGAGCTTGACGGTGCAACCTGCGGCAGAGCGCTCTGCAGAAGCATCTGACAATTCAAAGGCTTGCTCCACCTTCAAATCTGGCAAGCCTTCAATCTCTAAGACACGACCCGAGAACTCATTGATCTTGCCGGACTTGGCAACGGTCAACAAGCCTGC
>JBIKOZ010000201.1:0-3980 GCA_044357745.1 Limnohabitans sp.
TTTGGCCGCCTAAGCCTGGCAGCATGGGCCGCGGCTATCCAGGGCATCTGGTGGCGGTCATTGATGAGCAAGGGCATGTCTGTCAAGCAGGCGTGCCTGGGGAGGTGGCAGTGCGTCGCAACGATCGGCACGGTCACCCTGACCCCGTGTTCTTTTTGGGCTATTGGAAAAACCCGACGGCCACGCAAGAAAAATTCACAGGCGCTTGGTGTCGCACAGGGGACGTGGCCCTCCAAGATGAAGACGGTTATCTTTGGTACCAAGGCCGCACGGACGACATGTTCAAGGCCGCAGGCTATCGAATCGGCCCTGGCGAAATTGAAAACTGTCTTGTGAAACATCCGGCAGTGGTCAATGCAGCCGTTGTGCCTAAACCCGATGCAGACCGAGGTGCTTTGGTTAAAGCCTATGTGGTGATGTCACCTGAGTATTTGCACCTGCGCGCGCAAAGCCGAAATGTGAAAGATTTTGAGAAAAAAGTGATTGCTGATTTACAGCGGCATGTTCGTGGTTTGTTGGCGCCCTATGAATATCCCAAAGAAATTGAGTTCATCGCGCAATTACCGATGACCACTACTGGTAAAGTACAGCGAAGATTTTTGCGTTTAGAAGAAGAGCGACGCGCAAAATTGGCTGAATAGTTTTTTTATTTCAATCATTTCGATACATCATGAAAAATATCACCTTAGGGACTTCCGACTTGCAAGTGACGCCCATCTGTTTGGGGACCATGACATTTGGCGAGCAAGTGAATGAAAGTCTGTCGCACCAAATCTTGGACCGTTCTTTGGCGTTGGGCGTTAATTTCATCGACACCGCTGAGATGTATTCTGTGCCCGCTCGCGCAGAAACTTGTGGCGCCACTGAGACCATCCTTGGCAACTGGATGTCGAGTCGCGCAGGCGCTCGCCAAAAAGTGGTGTTGGCAACCAAAGTGGCAGGTCCTTCGCGAGGTATGCCTTGGGTTCGAGAAGGCTCTGGTATGACAGCGCAAGACATTTTGAACGCTTGCAATGCCAGTTTGAAGCGTCTCAAAACGGATGTCATCGATCTGTATCAAATTCACTGGCCTGAGCGGCATGTGCCTGCATTTGGCGCCATGTATTTTGACCCTGCCAAAGACAAAATTGAAACCACCATTCACGAGCAGTTGGTGGCCATGGAGAAGTTGGTCAAAGCCGGCAAGGTGCGCTACATCGGGCTTTCTAACGAAACGCCCTATGGCGCGCATGAATTTGTTCGCTTGGCCGAGCAGCATGGCTTGCCGCGCGTCATGACTGTGCAAAATCCTTATTGCTTAACCAATCGAACTTTTGACAATGCCATGGATGAAACCTGTCATCGTTTGAAAGTTTCTTTGTTGGCCTATTCGCCCTTGGCATTTGGTGCATTGACCGGTAAGTACGATCAGTCTGGATTTGAAGGCAAGGGTGCGCCGACCGATGCGCGCATTGGCAAATTTGAGTCGGTTCGCAAGCAGCGCTGGGGCCGGGAAAGTTCCTTGGCGGCGGCGCGCCTTTATAACCAACTTGCCAAAGACAATGGCATGACCCCCACCCAAATGGCTTTGGCTTTCTGCTACAACCGGTGGTCTGTGGCCAGCACCATCATCGGTGTCACTTCGGTTGCGCAATTGGAAGAGGATGTCAAAGCTTGGGGTACAACTTTGTCGACCGAAGTTCTGGCTGAGATTGAGGCGATTCGTTTGGTTCATCGCGATCCAGCCACCTGACCGCAAGCTTCTTAGATTCTGACGTTTGCGAGTTCCCCATGCCTGATCATTTATTGAATTTCGCGCTGCACCCAGTGTCGGTGGTGGTCGTGTCGTACTTGCTTGGTTCCTTGAGTTTTGCGGTGATTGTGAGCAAGTTCATGGGCTTGTCTGATCCTCGCTCATACGGCAGCAAGAACCCAGGTGCGACCAATGTTTTAAGGTCAGGTAACAAAAAAGCCGCAGTTTTGACGCTGCTGTTTGATGCGGTGAAGGGCTGGGTGCCAGTGTTCTGGGTACTGCAACAAGGGGCGCCCTTTGGCATGACCGAAGGAACAGCGGCGGCGGCTGGACTGGCCGCTTTTCTAGGGCACCTGTACCCTGTCTTTTTTAAATTTCAAGGTGGCAAAGGCGTTGCAACTGCGTTGGGCGTCTTGGTCGGCGTTTCTCCTATTTTGGGCCTGGCGATTGGCGTCACCTGGGTTGGTATTGCCTGGTTCTTTAGATATTCCTCGCTGGCCGCTTTGTTGGCCGCTGTGATGGCACCCGTGTATTACGCCTTAGCGTCAGACGTATTGTGGTGGAGTTTCAATGGCGCCATCTTCGGCATGTTGTGTGTCATCGGTATTTTGTTGGTATGGCGACACCGTGAAAATGTGAACCGTTTGTTAGCCGGTACTGAATCTAAGTTAGGCGCTAAAAAAAGTTAAATCATGCTTTCGCAAAGCATCATGACAAAAGCGCCCTAGGGCGCTTTTTGTTCAGTCGCGAAAGTTATTGAAGCTGATGGGAATATCGGTAATGTCTTTGCGCAACAAGGCCATGGCCGCTTGCAAGTCATCGCGCTTGGCGCCCGTGACGCGCACGGCATCCCCTTGAATGGAGGCTTGTACTTTGAGCTTGCTTTCTTTCAATGCTTTTTGAATTTTTTTGCTGTCTTCAGTGGCAATGCCATTGCGAACTTTAAAAACTTGTTTCACTTTGTCGCCGCCCATTTTTTGAACGTCACCCTTGTCTAAGAAGCGAACATCGACGCTGCGCTTGGCCAACTTGTTGAGCAAGACTTCGTCAATTTGGGTGAGTTGAAAATCGGCGTCGCCAAACAAAGTGATCTCTTTGTCCTTCAATTCAATGGCCGCAGAGGTGCCTTTGAAGTCAAATCGGGTGGCAATTTCTTTGGCGGTGGTATCAACCGCATTTTTAACTTCAACCAGATTAGGTTCGCAAACGGTGTCAAAAGATGGCATGGAGTTCAATAATCAAGTAAGAGAATGCGACAATTCTCCCATGAACGTGACCCAAAACGTACCCCTTCAGTCCTTCAACAGCTTTGGCATCGTGGCCAAGGCCCATACCTTGGTGCACATTCGCTCTGAAGAAGACGCTGTAGCGGCCCAGCGGGACTTGGTCCATTGCCCTGAGGGGTATTGTGTTTTGGGGGGTGGTAGCAACATTGTGTTGACGGGCGACGTCAAGCCCCGTGTTCTGAAAATCGAAATTGAAGGCAAGCGACGGGTCCGTGAAAACGAGAAAGCCTGGATTTTGGAGGCTGGCGCAGGCGAAAATTGGCATGACTTCGTCACATGGACTTTGTCGCAAGGCTGGCCAGGGTTAGAGAACCTGGCCTTGATTCCAGGTTCTGTGGGGGCCACGCCCGTTCAAAACATTGGTGCCTATGGCGTCGAATTGCAGGATCGATTTGATTCTTTGGATGCGCTGGACCTGGTCACAGGTCAAGTTTTTACCCTGAATGCGGCGCAGTGCGCTTTTGGCTACCGCGATTCCGTGTTCAAACACGCCAGCAGCGGTCCCAATGGCATTGGTTTGGGCGGGCGCGCCTTGATTTTGCGCGTCCGTTTTCACTTGCCAAAAGCCTGGAAGCCTGTACTGGGTTATTTGGACCTGGAACGCAAAATGACCGAGACGGGAATGACAAACCCGAGTGCACAACAGATTTACGACTGGGTCTGCGAAATACGTCGCCACAAATTGCCCGACCCCAGGGTGTTGGGAAATGCGGGCAGCTTCTTCAAAAACCCGACGGTCACGCCAGAGCAATGTGCGGACATCATTGCGCGTGACCCCAAAGTGGTTCATTACCCCATGCCCGACGGCACGATTAAATTGGCTGCAGGCTGGATGATTGATGCCTGTGGCTGGAAAGGCAAGAGCGTCGGCAATGCGGCTGTTTATGAAAAGCAAGCCTTGGTTTTGGTGAACCGAGGCGGCGCCACAGGCGGTGAAGTGGTCACCCTTGCCAAAGCCATTC
>JBIKOZ010000202.1:0-3976 GCA_044357745.1 Limnohabitans sp.
TGCCACTTGACCGTAACTGCAAGTTTGCCCCAAAGGAATGGCCATCAACGCGTGCCACACGGCTTGCTGAAAGACCGTGCCGGCTTGCAAGTCCAGTGGCAAATCTTTCAAAATTTGCCGCGCACTCAGGCCATGGTGCCACTGCCCCTTGGCGAAGTTAATCAAAAGTTTCTCTGCGGCCTTGAGGAAGGGATGATGTGGATCCCTAGTCCATGGGCCCGTTTCAGGAAAGTACTGTTGATTCTCAAACCAAACCCCGCTTAAACCTGTAGGACTGGCTGCCAAGGTGATGTTCCCCCAGGGGCTCGACATGAATTGATAGCAAGTATTGGGATGGAAATTCATGCGGCAATCCTATCCGATTTCAAAGAGGAGCGCGCCTACAATAGAGCATGATGAACTTGCTTTGTCTGTAAGTTCTCAACCCTAGTTCAACCCCGTTCAACCCCGTTCAATTTACCGCGTCTTATTTTTATGCAAGTAACGGCTTCTATTTTTAAAGCGTACGACATTCGTGGCACGTTCCCTAGAAACTTGACTGAGGAATTGGCAGAAGGCCTCGGTCGAGCGTTTGGCACGCTTGCCCACCAAGAAGGATGTCAAACAGTGGCCGTAGGCCGTGACGGTCGTTTGAGTGGCCCCGCTTTGTCGGCCGCATTGATTCGCGGTTTGATCTCAGTGGGCATTGAAGTGAAAGACGTGGGCTTCACCACCACACCACAACTTTATTTTGCGGCCCACACACTGTGCAACAGTGGTATTCAGGTTACGGGTAGCCACAACCCCAAAGATGACAATGGTTTCAAGATGGTCTTGGGTGGGCGCGCTATCTATGGCGATGAAATTCAAGCTTTGAAAAACATCATTGAGCAAGAGACTTGGGTTTTAAAGGCCGGTGGCAGTGTTCAAATCACGGACATATTGCCAGCTTATGTTCAGCGTATTGTGTCTGGTATTCAGTTAAGTCGACCCATGAAAATTGTGGTGGACTCTGGTAACGGTATTGCGGGTGCCAGTGCGCCCGGTATTTTCCGTGCCTTGGGTTGCGAGGTGATTGAATTGTTCAGTGAGGTGGATGGCAACTTTCCCAATCACCATCCTGATCCCAGTAAGCCAGAAAATTTAAAAGACCTTATCGCCACTTTGCAATCAACAGGCGCTGAATTGGGCTTGGCCTTTGATGGCGATGGCGATCGATTGGGCATTGTCACGCAAGACGGTGAGACCATCTATCCCGATCGTCAGATGCAGTTGTTTGCTGAAGATGTGTTGAGTCGAGCCCCTGGCGGCACCATTTTGTTTGATGTGAAATGTTCTCAACGACTCGCCCCCGCCATTCGAGCAGCTGGCGGTCAAGCCCTCATGTTCAAAACGGGTCACTCACTCATCAAAGCCAAGATGAAGCAAATTGAAGCGGCGGGTGGTCAGGCGCCACTGGGCGGTGAAATGAGCGGCCACATCTTTTTTAAAGAGCGTTGGTATGGTTTTGACGACGGCACTTATGCGGGGTGCCGGTTGCTCGAAATCGTCAGCCGCAGCCCCGATGCCAATGCTGTTTTAAAAGCGCTTCCCAGCAGTTTTAGCACTCCTGAATTGAATGTGTCGTGCCATGAAGGGGAGCCTCACATGCTGACCGCGGAGCTTTTGAAAGTGGCACCCCAATACTTCTCTTCGCCTGCAGAAATATCAGACATCGATGGCTTGCGTGTTGATTGGCCAGATGGTTTTGGTTTGATCCGCGCCTCCAACACCACGCCGGTATTGGTGCTCAGGTTCGAAGGTCATACGCAAGAAGCGTTACACCGTATTGAAAATGAGATGCTCACGCTGTTAAGAACAGTCAAGCCCGGTGCGAGTATTCAAGCACCTGTTCACTGAACAGGGCCTGTCAAAACCTAAGAACAGCCGTGCGCGCCCATCTATCACTTTGGCTTTACAGCGCCTTCATGGCACTGGCAATGCCTTTGTTGCGCCGCAAGCTGCGTCTTAGAGCTCACGCGGAACCTTTGTACGGGCAGTTTGTCGAAGAAAGATTTGGTTGTTATACAAAGAGTTCGACGGGTGGCTGGTTTTGGATTCATGCCGTCTCATTGGGTGAAACTCGAACGGCTGGCATTTTGATTCATGCGCTCAGACAATTAGTTCCTGAAATTAAATTCTTGCTGACACATGGCACGGCGACAGGTCGTGAAGAGGGCGCAAAGCTCCTCTTGCCAGGCGATATTCAAATATGGCAGCCATGGGATTCTCCTAAAGCCGTGGACAATTTTTTCAAGTCTTTCAGACCGCAAGTGGGTTTGATCATCGAAACAGAAGTCTGGCCAAATTGGACAAAGCTAGCGCCTCACTACAAAGTACCGCTTGTTCTTGTGAACGCGCGAATGAGCGAAAAATCAATGAAGCAGGCCATGAGATGGCCCTCCTTGATGTTTCCTGCATTTTCTGGTTTCAATTTAGTTTTGGCGCAAACACAAGACGACGCCATCAGATTAAGGCAACTGACTGCGAGGGTCGATGGCATTTTTGGCAACATCAAATTTGACGCAAAACCAGATGCCGATCAGTTGAGTCTCGCCAATCAATGGCGATCTGAGCTTGCAAAACCAGTTTTAATTTTCGCCAGTTCGCGTGAAGGCGAGGAGCTACTTTGGATCGATGCGTGGGACCGGTATCTAAAAAACCATCCCGATACCGCCGTCCATTGGTTGCTTGTGCCTCGCCATCCGCAGAGGGTCGATGAGGTAGAGCAGTTGCTTCAATCTAGAGGCTTTGAAGTTTCTAGGCGATCAAGTTGGGGCAGCCAAGGGCCGGCTCAAGCAGTCTCTGATCCTTCTCAACCGTTCTCTGCATCTGATATTTTTTTGGGCGACAGCCTGGGCGAAATGGCCCTCTACTACGGCTTGTCTGATGCCGCTTTGTTGGGCGGAAGTTTTGAGCGATTCGGAGGGCAAAATCTCATTGAAGCTGCGGCTTGTGCGTGCCCTGTGCTAATGGGGCCGCATACTTTTAACTTTGATGAAGCGGCCAAAGCCGCAGAAGCAGCCGGTGCGGCATTCAGAGCAGAAGGTATGTTCGAAGCTATTTCTGCTGCAATTAATTTAGTCTCCGACAAGAAGCTTCAAGGTCTTCACGCTCAGAAAGCACACCAATTTTCTGCAGAACACGGCGGTGCGACTCGACGCACTGCTTTTGCAGTGCTCGAGTATCTCAAGGAATCAGGGATTCAACAGGGCATTGATGGCCGCTAAATCGGCTTCTGTCAAAGTGCCTGCAGCTTGACGCAATTTGAGTTGTCCCATGAGAACGTCATATCGGGCCTTGGCCAAATCACGTTTCGTTTGAAACAGTTGGCTTTGGCTGTTCAGCACATCAATGTTAATGCGTACGCCCACTTGATAGCCAAGTTTGTTGGCATCCAGGGCGCTTTGGCTAGAAGCCTCAGCGGCTTGCAAGGCATTGACTTGACCAATGCCGGATTGCAATCCAAAAAAAGCAGTGCGAGTAGCCTGCGCCACTGAACGCTCAGCTGCTTCTAGGTCTGAGCGGGCTTTGTCTTCTAAAGCAATGGTTTCTTTGATGCGGTTTTGAGTGGCATAGCCGGCAAAGAGGGGCATGTTGAAGGCCAAGCTGATACTGTTTGTGTTGGTGTCACGTATCGCAGAATTGACGCCACTTACACCGTTTTTGTAACGTGTGGGGGTATAGCCCGCAACCAAATCCAACGTGGGTTTGTGACCTGCTTCTGCCTTGGTGGTTTCAAGCTTTGCAATTTCCAATGCAGCCCTTGATTGAATGACGGAGGGATTGGATTCGGCTGACTTCTGGACCCATTGGTCCAAGCTTTGGGTATCTGGTGAGGTGAACTTGGCCTGATTCGACAAAGACTTGGGTTCGATGTTATTCAAGCCTGCCAACTGATTGAGTGCCAAGCGTTTGATTCGCAAATCATTGTCAGCGGCAATTTCTTGGGCAACGA
>JBIKOZ010000015.1:0-13311 GCA_044357745.1 Limnohabitans sp.
TCGCATTGTGTTTCGATCATGTATTTCGATGAGGCGAGATGGGAAGAAAGCCCGAGAACTCAGAGAGTTCTAGGGCCAGTGCGGTTCTTACGAAATTAGGAGTCAACAGTGAAGCCGATGCGCTTGATCAGCGGGCCCCAACGCTCTAATTCGACTTGTGAGCTCTTCAGTTGATCGGCCACAGTGCCGCCATAAGGAATTAAGCCAACGATGGTTAATGCATCCTGAACGCCTTTGTCTTTCAGGGCCGCATTGATGGCGGCATTGGCAGCTTGAACAATGTTGGCGGGTGTTTTAGCGGGGGCGTAAAACCCAAACCACTCTTCAACCGTCAGCTCTGGGAAACCTTGCTCTGCAAATGTGGCAACGTCAGGTACAAAGGGTGAGCGTGTCTTGCCTGAGGTGGCCAAGATGCGCATCTTGCCTGCTTTGTGGTTGGCAATGAAGTCGCCGTGGGGCGTGAACATGCAAGCAATTTGACCGCCCACCACGTCGGTGACGCCGGGCACAGACCCACGGTAGGGTGCATGCTTAAATTCAAAGTTTTGATTAAGCCCTAGCAGTGCGCCAATGAAGTGAGGCGTTGAACCTGCTGCAGGTGAGCCATAGCTGGCTTGTGCAGGATTGGCCTTGGCCCAAGCCACAAAGTCTTTCACATTTTTCACGCTGACGGGAACCATGGGGCCCACAGCAAAGCCGTGATGAATCATGGAGCTGGTACCGACAGGTGTGAAATCTTCAAAGGGCTTGTATTGCAGATTTTTAAAAATATGGGGGTAGAGCGAAATGGGAGAAAAAGGCGTCATGGCAAGGACCGAACCATCGGCGGGTGCTGATTTAAGCAAGTTCAATGCAATTTGGCCGCCAGCACCGGGCTTGCTGTCAATGACGCCAGCGTTTTTGCTATAGCCTGAACCGCCAAATTTTTCAGCAACACGGCGCGCACAAATATCACCAGAGCTGCCAGGTGGAAAGCCATAAAGCACCTTCACTTGTTCAATGGGCAAACCGCTTTGCGCCCATGATTGTTGAAAGGCCGTACTGCCCACAATGGCAGCGCCTACCGTGGTCTGTAAAAATTCTCGGCGATTGGTCATGCTTGTCTCCTCTTTGGGTGGTTGAATAAATTGATTTCAATAATTGACTGAAAACGGTGCTCTCGCATTAACTGCACAAGGCTTTAATGTCCTTGGGGACTTCAATGGCTTTGATGCGATCTGGGTCATCAGGGTGCTTGATGCAGAAGGCGCGAACCTCAGTGCCTTCGCACAACACGGTGTCGCCTCGCATCACGACGTGTTTGTGGACAAAGGTTTTAGCACGCCACTCTTGCACACTGGTGTGAACTTGAAGGGTTTCGCCATAAGTGGCGGTGCGACCAAACTTGGTGTTGATTTCCAACAAAGGCGTGCCAATGATGCCGGTGGTTTTCACCAACTCTCGCCAAGGTTGAACGCCACACTTCACAAAGAAATTGAGTGAGGAGGCATCCATCCATTTGAAAAAATTGGGAAAGAACACGATGCCTGCAGGATCGCAATCACCGAACATCACTTGCACTTCGTAAACAACTGTTTTATTCATTTGCATCTTTCGAGCAATCGTTTAGCGGGGCGCCATGCGCAGTGCGCCGTCCAAACGAATCACCTCGCCGTTCATGTGGCCGTTGCTGACAATGTGGGCCGCCAATTGCGCAAACTCTTCGGGCTTACCAAGGCGTGAAGGAAAGGGAATGCTGGCCGCCAAAGAGGCTTGCACAGGTTCTGGCAATGTTTTCAACAGAGGTGTGGCGAAGATGCCGGGCGCGATGGTGCAAACGCGAATGCCGTGTTGCGCCAAGTCGCGCGCCATGGGCAGTGTCATGCCGGCCACGCCTGCTTTGGAAGCACTATAAGCTTGCTGTCCGACTTGGCCATCAAAGGCGGCCACTGACGCTGTGAAAATCATGGCACCACGTTCACCGTCTTCCATGGGGTCGAGCTTGGCACAAGCGGCTGCAAACACGCGTGCCGCGTTGTAGGTGCCAATCAAATTCACGTTGATCACTTTGGCAAAGTCTTCTAACGGTGCAGGGTTACCATCCTTGCCCACAATTCGTTTGGCGGTACCGATGCCCGCAATTTGCATCAAAATGCGGGCACCGCCATGGGCCTTGGCAGCTTCTGCGACTGCATTTTCCATACTGGCTGCATGGGTGACATCGCACTGAATGGCAATCCCACCAATGGCAGACGCCACTTTTTGAGCATTCTCGAGGTTCAGGTCGAGTACCGCCACTTTGGCGCCCAATCGAGCCAATTCACGGGCAGTTGCTTCGCCCAGCCCAGAGCCGCCGCCGGTAACCAATGCGCTCATGCCTTGAATGTTCATGTTGGGCTTTCAGAAATGAATGAATGGGCAGGCTTCAAAATGAAGTGCAATCGATCTTCATGCAAGGCGGCCACCGTGTCAGCACGGTGCGTCAAAACAGATCGTTGATTGATAGAGCCTTTGTCTGTAATTTCGCCCTTGTCAATGGTGGGTGGCTCAGACAATAAGCACATGCGCGCAATGCGGTTGGCACTGCCAGTGGCTGTTTTGGCCAGCTCATTGAGGACATTTTGAAAATGCGCCAAGACAGGCGGGCTGCCCAAGACGTCTGCCAAAGCTGCGTTGGTGGCAAGTCCACTTAAAGCACGCACGGCTGGCGTTGGAAACACCATGGCACCTACTTCTTTCAAGTTGATGCCGGTGAGCACCACGTCTTGAATGTAGGGGGCACCCGCTGCAATGATCTTGCCTCGCAATGGCCCCACGCTGACAAAAGTACCCGTGGCCAATTTGAAATCCTCGGCAATGCGGCCGTCAAATTTGAGGCCTAAATGCACATCGGTTTCATCAATCCATTTGACAGCGTCGCCTGTGCAGAAGAAGCCTTCGTCGTCAAATGCGCATTTGGTTTCTTCGTCGTTGCGCCAGTAACCTGGCGTGATGTTGGGGCCGCGATAACGGACTTCAGTTTTGCCACCGATGTCGACCAGTTTGAGTTCTAAGCCAGGGGTCGGTACGCCTAAGTCGCCTGCGGATACATTGGGATTGGTCACAAAAATACCAAAAGGGCCTGACTCGGTCATGCCTAGGCCGGTCCCCATCACAATGCGCTGGCCGATTTCGCGTTCTTGCGATTCGTACAAACTGTCCCAAATAGGTTGCGCCAAGGCGGCGCCTGCGTAGAAAAACATGTGCACACGTGAGAGCAAAGTTTTTCGCAGCATGTCGTCGGTTTTCATGGCCAAGGCAATGGCTTCAAAGCCAGTGGGCACGTTGAAATAAACCGTGGGGGCAATTTCGCGCAGGTTGCGCAATGTTTCGTGCATCAGGGCAGGTGTGGGCTTGCCATCATCGATGTAGAGGGAGCCGCCGTGAAACACAGTCATGCCAAAGTTGTGGTTGCCGCCAAAGGTGTGGTTCCAGGGTAACCAATCGACCAGAACCAAGGGCTCTTCGGCCAACACAGGCATGGACTGCATCATTTGTTGTTGGTTGGCGCACCACAAACGCTGCGTGTTGATCACGGCTTTAGGCATTTTGGTAGAGCCGCTGGTGAATAAGAATTTCACAATGGTGTCGGGACCCGTTGCCGCAATGGCTGCATCCACTTGCGAAGTGGCGGGTGTTTGGCACAAGGCTTCAAATGAAGTGACTTGTTGGCCTTCAATGATGCCTTCGTTCATGACAATTTCCATGCTGCTAGAAGCAGTGGCCGCAATGGCTTTTGCGTAGCGTGAATCGCTGGCAAAGACCATGCCTGGCGTGACTGTGCGCAACACATGTTTGAGCTTGTCGTAGTCTTGGCTGATGAGTGAGTAGGGTGGTGATGTGGGGACAAACGGAACACCTGCCACCATGCAACCCAAAGCCAGCAAGGCATGCTCCAAGCTGTTCTCACTCAGAATGACCACAGGTCGCTCTGCGTTCAAGCCGCGGTTGATCAATGCTTGTGCGATGTTGCGTGCAGTGTTCCAAGCCTGTGCATAAGTGACATGGCGCCAGTCGCCTAAAGTGCCATCGGGCAATTTGACGCGACGTGCAAACAAGGTTTGATCGGGCTTGTTTTGAGCCCAATGTTGCAAACGATCTGTGAGGCGATCAGGAAAAGCTTTGAGTTCTTGATCGGCTTTTAAGTAGCGTGTACCAGGTGTGCCATCTTTAAGTGTGACGCGCGTCACGCCGAAACGCAGAGGTCTAAATTTGGGTGATCGCATGCTTGTTTCCGATCAGCTCTTTTGAACCTTGGCGGCCTTGCCTTCCAGAAAGGCCCTCACACGGGCTTTGGCTTCAGGTGCAGCTTGTGCAATGGAAGAAATAAGCGCCTCTGTGAGGTAGCCATGATCTGCGGGCTGCTCTGCAATGCGGGGCAGAGCATGCATGAGCGCATAGTTTGTTAAGGGTGCGTTGGTGGCGATGCGCTGCGCCAAGTCCAAAGCCTTTTCTAAAGCTGTGCCTGTGGGCACATGGTATTGCGCCAAGCCAATGCGCTCGCCGTCCAACGCGTTGTAAACGCGGCCTGTGAGCATCATGTCGGTCATGCGGGCTACACCAATCAGTTTTGGAATGCGAACAGAGCCACCACCGCCTACAAAAATACCGCGCGTACCTTCAGGCAGCGCAAAGAAGGCGCTGTCGTCTGCGACGCGAATGTGGCAGGCACTGGCCAGCTCTAAACCACCACCCACTACGGCGCCATGCAAGGCTGCGATGACGGGTACGCTGCCCAACTGAACCGCGTCCAAGGCCACATGCCAGCTGCGAGAATGGAACACACCTTGGCCAGCATCGCGCTCTTTCAATTCAGACAAATCAAGTCCTGCACAGAAATGATCGCCTTCGCCGTGAATGACAGCAGATTTGGCTTGTTCAGGCAGGTTTTGAAAGATATCCCGCAATGCTTCTACCAAGCCATCGTTGAGTGCATTTCGCTTGGCGGGGCGGCTTAAGCGCACCACGGCAACTGCACCTTTCATTTCAAAGTGGATGCCGTTGGTTTGGGCGCGCTGGAGCAAGGGATGTAAATTTTGAGTCATGATGCCGGTTGAAAATACGACCTTGCCATAATGCAGGTTTTGTTTAAAAAGGTTATTATCAATAACTATATTGTGCTTCCGACAGGAGGCTAGCAACTCAGTGTTTTCCCTAGTCTTAGAAAGCGTTTATGAAACACCAAGACCTCATTGCCATCGATATTCATACGCATGCCGAAGTGAGCTGCTGGAATCCTTTCGACAATTACGGCGAGGAATACGACCGTGCAGCTGACAAGTTTTTTGGCAGCGATCGCCGTCCCACCATTGATGAAACGGTGGCTTATTACCGTGAGAGAAAAATTGGCTTGGTGATGTTCACCGTTGACAGCGAGTCACAGTTGGGCCGTCGTCGCATTCCAAATGAAGAAATTGCCAAAGCAGCGCGCGACAACAGCGACATGATGATTGCGTTTGCCAGCATCGATCCGCACAAAGGCAAGATGGGTGCGCGCGAGGCTGAGCGCTTGATTCAGGAAGAGGGCATCAAAGGCTTTAAGTTTCACCCCACCGTTCAGGGCTTTCACCCCTATAACAAAATGGCCTGGCCCATTTATGAGGTCATCAACGCGCACAAATTACCTGCTATTTTTCACACGGGACACAGTGGCATTGGTTCTGGCATGCGCTGCGGCGGCGGTTTGCGTTTGGCCTACAGCAACCCTATGCATTTAGACGATGTGGCCATCGATTTTCCCGATATGCAAATCGTGATGGCTCACCCCAGTTTTCCTTGGCAAGACGAGGCTTTGAGTGTTGCAACGCACAAGCCCAATGTCTGGATTGATTTGTCTGGATGGAGTCCCAAGTATTTTCCAAAGCAACTTATTCAATATGCCAATACCTTGTTAAAGGATCGAATTTTGTTTGGCAGCGACTACCCCCTCATCACGCCTGAGCGCTGGATGAAGGATTTTGAAGTGGCTGGTTTCAAACCCGAAGTAATGCCAGGCATTCTGAAAGACAACGCGATTCGTTTACTTGGTTTGAAATAAGCTATTTCAAAGTCAGAGAAGTTCTGACGGTACCCGCGCGTGCAGCATGGGCTGTCAGATTCAGCACGGTGCCAGCGGGTGCCTCCACAATCCACTCATTCAAAGCCCGATCCCCTGTGATGGTTTTGTTGGGCAAGAAAGCTTGAAGTGAATTGTTGACGGCATGGCCTTCCAATTGAGGGCCTTCCATGCGGGGTTTGCCCATTCGCAATTGGGCGCCTTTGGGCAGTTCAATTTCGAAAATGCAAGGACGCGCAGTCTTGCGTTCAAGAGCGCGCTTCGTCACATAGCTAGGCAGGTAGCCTGAATTGCCCACCGCCATCTGAACACGCCATTGGCTGTTCCCCAAGTTTTCTGCTTTGACATGCAGCAATTCAAGCTTGGGCAAGGTCAGCGCAATCTGATTCAACCAAGCCGGAAAACGCGCCGCTTCACGCTCGCGTAAATGAGCGGGGGGATTGCGCCAGTAATTCAGGCGATCCCAACCACCCAATTCAACGGCGCCTAAGTGGGGGTGCTGATAGGGATACCAGTCTACGTGCGCTTGACCATGGCAGACTTCATCACTCCACTTCAGCAGTTTGATATCGTCTTCTGGCGGATGATCTCGGTACCAATGAATCAAGTCGTAATCATGGATGCCGGCTTCTTTATTGGGCGCCCAAATTTCAACGGTCCAAAATAATGCGCCTAAATGTTCATAGACCCAGTCTTGTGTGCCGGTGATGACTTCTTTGGGGTGATATTTGAAATCGTGAAAAATACTGACAGCAGGGTAGCCCGTGAGCTTGCTGCCAATATCGGACAGGCGTTTAATGATCCACAAATCTTCTGGCGTCATGTCAGCGTCACTTTGGGTGCCCATGGGGCGCAGTATCACGCCTGAGTGAGTGTGAAAACTCACTGCAGCGCCGATGTTGGGGTGCTTGGCGATGAAGTCCACCATGGCCCGAACTTCAGGCTCGCTGGTGGGGTAGGGCCCAGCACCCAGTTGCTCGTTTTCTTGTCGCCAAAAAGCCGGAAAGTTGCGATTCAAGTCCAAGCCTTCAACGTCGCGGTTGGGTTTGATATTGATGCCATCGTAATGCTGCAAGCTACCCTCAGGAATCACTCGAAAATATTGACCTCCAAACTCGCCAGGCAAGCGTGGTGTCAGCAAGCGTGGCTCATCAGGGTTGACTTTCCAGCCGCCATGCGGGTCTGGAATTCGCATCATCAAAATTCGACCATCGCCGTCCATGTCCTCAATCGTCAAACCTTCCACGTGAGGCTCGTCCCATGGATAAGGCCGAGTAGATGAACGAATGTGGCGAGGTTTGTCGGCCAAGGCCAGTTCTGCACCATCCGGATTTAAGCGGGGCACCAAATAAATAGTGCGTGAATTGAGAAGTTCGGTGACTTGAGCATCCACACCATCCTTGCTCAAAAGTTGATGGAGCCAATAAAGACAAGCGGTGCTGGCAGTGAGTTCAGCTGCGTGAATATTGCCATCCACCCAAAATGCTGGCTTGTCGATGTCAATGCCCGTGGATTTACGTGTGATGGCAAGAATCCAAATAGGTCGATTTTCGTGGCTTCTATCAAGCTCACGCAGTTCAACCAAGTCGGGTCTGGCCGCTGCAAATTCCTGCAGCAATTGTGTTAATTCAGCGTGCTTGTAAAAGCGATCGAATTTTGGCTGGGGAATGGCCATGGGATCAGTCAATGCGTGGGAAGATTTAGACATGTTGCTGAGTTGGACAACGAAAAATAAGCTTCAGGATACCAAGCCTCCAGCATGAGGTGTGAAATAACCCGAGATGGGAACGTATTCATCGGGGAAATACCTATGAATCAAGGGGAGAATACGCTATTGTTGGCGGTAATTCTCAGCACAATGCCTCATTCATTGATCATGACCATCGCCAAGTTTTACAGACCCCATATTTAAAATTTCAAAAAGAGAAAGTAATTTATGACACAGCCGAAATTGATTTTGGATCACGTTTTGTCACATGAACAAAATCGTCCAGATTTTGTTTACATGACGCAGCCAATCGGAAATGGCCAAATAATTGACTACACCTGGCGCGACACCTTGAGTCAAGCGCGTTGCATGGCCGCCTATTTGAAACAGCAAGGCCTGGCTTCTGGTGACCGAGTTGCCATTCTGTCCAAGAACTGCGCTCACTTCATCATGGCTGAATTGGCGATTTGGATGGCGGGGGGCACTACCGTGGCTATTTTCCCCACAGAATCTGGGGAGACGATTCGCTATGTGCTGGACCACAGTGAGGCCAGTTTTTTATTTGTGGGCAAGTTAGACACTTGGCCGCAACAAGCCCCCTTTGTCCCCGCTGCACTGCCATGCATAGCGTTGCCATTGGCCCCTTCCAATAAATTTCCGCAATGGGATGACTTGGTCAAGCAAACAGCACCCATGGTGGGTCATGTGTCGCGACTTCCCCATGATTTGGCCATGATCATGTACACCTCCGGTTCAACCGGCCAACCCAAAGGTGTGATGCATAACTTTGAACGCATCACAGTTGCCACAGAAGGCATTGTCAAGACCTTGGTGCAAACCTTGGGTGATCGTGATGACAATCGCATCCTTTCTTATTTGCCCCTGGCGCACGTATTTGAACGTGCTTGGGTGGGTTCGAGTTCTTTGGTGCATGGTAAGACGCATCTATTTTTTGCGGAGTCACTCGAGACCTTCATCCAAGATTTGAATCGCGCCAAACCCACGCTGTTTATTTCTGTGCCTCGTTTGTGGCTCAAGTTTCAGCAAGGTGTCTTCAGCAAAATGCCACCTGCCAAGCTCAACTTGCTCTTAAGCATTCCTCTGTTAGGGGGCGTGGTTCGCCGAAAAATTTTAAAAGGTTTGGGGCTTGATCAAGTCATCGTGGCAGGCAGCGGTTCTGCCCCAATTCCGGCTGAACTTATCATTTGGTATCGCAAGCTGGGCCTGAACCTTCTTGAAGGCTATGCCATGACCGAGGATTTTGCTTATTCGCATAACTCAACCGATGAAATCAATGCGCCAGGTTGTGTGGGCGTCCCCTTGGAAGGCGTGCAGGCGCGGATCAGTCCTGAAGGTGAAATTTTGGTGAAATCACCCGGGCAAATGGTGGGTTATTACAAGCGTCCAGATTTAGACGCCGAGTCTTTCACGGCAGATGGGTTTTTTAAAACAGGCGATCAAGGCACACAAAGAGCAGACGGGCTTTTGAAAATCACAGGACGTGTCAAGGAGCTGTTTAAAACATCCAAGGGCAAATATGTTGCACCCGCACCCATCGAGAACAAACTCAACGTTCACCCTTTGATTGAAATGAGCATTGTCTCGGGCGTTTCCCAATCTGCGGCCTATGCCCTCGTGGTGTTGGCGGAGGACATTCGACCTCAGTCAAATGATCCTGAAGTGAGAGCCCGTGTGGAGCGAGAGTTGTCAGCCCTTCTTGATGAGGTCAACGCAACGCTGGCTGATTATGAAAAACTTCGAATGTTGGTCATTGCCAGTGAGGCTTGGTCCATTGAAAACGGGTACCTCACGCCCACGATGAAAATCAAGCGCAGCCGAATTGAGGCTGCCGTAGAAAGCCAAGTAGAAATTTGGTATCAAAAGTCCGGATCCGTTTTTTGGGCCTGAACGTCAATTGCAAATTGTGTCGATCGATGCTGGCGGCTTGATGTCGTGTCGTGTCGTGACGCGTCGTGCGATTCATCCTTAATTATCAGTAGAGTTGGTTATTTATATGTCATTTAAAAACGCTGTCATCAAACTCTTGGGAGTAGCTTGTTTGCTGGCTTTCAATCTGAATGCTTGTGCACAAACAAGTTTTCCAACCAAGCCGCTCAAAATCGTAGTGCCGTTTGGTGCAGGCGGTGTTGCAGATTTAACGGCCAGAACGGTTGCTCAAAAGCTGGGTGAGAATTTGGGTCAGAGCATCGTCATTGAAAATAAACCTGGCGCTGGGGGCATTGTGGCCACTGATGCGGTTGCCAAATCAACGCCTGATGGTTACACATTGCTTCTCATGTCAAATGCAACAGCCGTCAGTGCGGGCCTTTTCAAAACACTTCCTTACGATGCTGAGAAAGACTTGATTCCCTTGTCAATTTTAGGAACGTTTGACATTGCCATTGTGGTTAACAATGAGTCCAAATTTACCTCTTTGTCTGATCTTCTCAGCTTCGCCAAGGCCAATCCTGGCAAGTTAAACATTGGCAGCATCAACGTGGGCAGTACACAAAATTTGGCTGCCGAACTTTTCAAAAGCACGGCTGGCATTGATGCGCAGGTGGTTCCTTTTAACGGAACACCTGCTGTGATGTCGGCTTTGAGGGGTGGGCAAATTGATGTGGGGGTGGAAATTTTGGCGCCTGTGCTGCCTCAAATCAAAGGCCAGGCGCTTCGTGCATTGGCAGTCACTGGTGACAAACGAGCTGCTGCATTGCCACAAGTTCCCACCGCCAAGGAGTCTGGTGTGCGTAATTTGTATGCGGCTTCTTGGAATGCGCTTGCTGCTCCCGCTAAGACACCCAAGGATGTGGTTCAAAAGTTAAATCAAGAAATTCAAATTGCTTTAAACCATCCTGATGTTCGAAAGAAATTATTGGAAATGAATGTGGAGCCTTTGCCCAGCAGTTTGCAGCAGGCCGCAGATTTACTCAGCAGCGAAACCAAGCGTTGGGGTGAAGTCATACAACGGGCGGGCATTCAAAAGCAGTAAAGAAAATTTGAATGCTTGACATTCTTTCTATCACCATTCCCATCTATGTTGCCATTGCATTGGGATATGGGTTAACGCGCTGGGGGCTTTTCACAAAAACTGAAATGCGATCCTTTGGCACGTTTGTCGTCAAAGTGGCCATGCCAGCTTTGCTCTTCAATGCACTCTCTGAGCGAAGTTTGAGCGATATTCTCAATTCTGAATACGTTGCGTCTTATGCGGTAGCATCGCTTGTGACCTTGGCATTGAGCATTGCTTGGACCTTGAAAGTGATGAAGCAAAGCCGCAGTATGAGTGCTTGTTTTGCGCTTGGGATGACATGTCCCAACAGTGGCTTTGTGGGATACCCAATTATGTTGCTGAGCCTAGGCCCTATCGCGGGGGTCTCATTGGCACTCAACATGATTGTTGAAAATTTGCTGATCATTCCGTTGCTTTTGGCTTGGGCTGAAACTGGTACTGGCAAGCAGCGTTGGCATGGCATATTGATTCAAACCTTGAAGGGCATGTTCAAGAATCCCATGATATGGGGCATTGTTTTAGGCTTTGGATTTTCTTGGTTTGGTCTGCAGTTGCCGTCTAGTTTAAGCCGCACGGTTTCTCTCTTTGCGCAGGCCAGTGGCGCTCTGTCTTTGTTTGTGATTGGCGGTAGTTTGGTGGGTTTGCCAGTGCGTGGGATGGGGTCCAATGTGTCTCAAATTACACTGGGTAAATTGATCATTCATCCCTTGATCATGCTTGCAGTTTTAACTTGGCTCATTCCTATTTCAGATCCCGTGCTGAGAACTGCAGTGTTACTCACTTGTGCCATGCCCATCATGGGGATCTATCCCATACTGACCCAAAAACACGGCCATGACGGATTGAGTGCTGCCGCATTGTTGGTGACAACCATGGCTTCATTCATCACACTCAATCTGTTACTTTGGTCTTTGCAGTCCCACGGGCTTTAAGTGTGCAAGAGGTTCAGCACTCAGCTGAAAATTTAAATCACACTGAATCCAGCAAGCGTTGTGCTGTTTCCCGAATTAAATTCAAGGTAGCTTGTTGCGTCAAAGTGGAGGGTCTGAATGAACTCACGACGCTACAAAGTTGAATGCTCAGTTGTGGTTCTGAAATAGGGCGAGTTGCAAATGCAGAAGGGTTGACAGAGCGAGTGACCGCGTTGCGTGACAAGATGGCGCAGCCAGCCCCATCGGCAACCAGTTCCAAGATGGCCGTCACCCCATCAATTTCGAGTCCAATCTGGGGCCTACAGCCAATGCCGGCCATTTCAGACTCGACGTGCATTCGGATGGCGTTGGGTCGACTGGGAATGACCAAGGGCAGTTCGGAAACCTCTTTCAACCGAATGGGCGGCGGCGGAGGGTCTTCCTGCAATCCTGCAGGTCTTTGTTGTATCAGCCAAAGTTCTTCCCGAACCAAATCAGAAATCTCCAAACCTGCAGTCGCTTTGGCGTTGTAGAGCAGCGCAATGTCCAGGCGACCATGCAACAAGCTTTCTTGCATCGCTGCACTTAAGCCCTCACTGATTGACAAATGGGCATCCGGCATTTTTTCTCTGAAAGCGCGGGTCAAGGGAACGGTTAACACACGCGCCACACTGGGGGGAAGGCCAAGCGCAACCCTTCCTGTGAGGCCACTGCGCGCACGCGCCAATTCTTCTCGTGCACGCTCGACTTGATGAAGGATGCCTCGACCGTGTTCTAGGAGCAGTTGACCCGCTTCGGTGGGGCTGGCACCCCGCCCATTTCGCTTCAGAAGATTTTGTCGAAGCTCAACTTCTAAAAGCCGTATTTGCCGGCTCAATGCAGGCTGCGCCACGTGCAGGGCAATGGCCGCACGCGTGAAACTTCCCATTTCGGCGACGCGAACAAAGTATTCAAGCTGCTTGAGGTCCATGTATTTATTTTGCCATAACTGATGCCTTGATATGCTAATTTGATCTATCTGATAGTGGTCAAAGTCGGTTGGCGCATTCTTGCTTAGGCCTGAAAATAATGGCAATCAATGCACAGACTGCCTAGGAATTCATGAAACACAGCGCACAAACGGCTATTCCATGCCTCCTCATGAGGGGCGGCACGTCCAAAGGACCATTTTTCAATGAAACTGACTTGCCCGAAGAGATCTCACTGCGGGATCAGGTTTTGTTGGCGGTCATGGGCTCTCCTGACAAACGCCAGATTGATGGCTTGGGCGGTGCCCACCCACTGACCAGCAAAGTTGGCATTGTTCGCACCAGTCAAGTGCCAGGCGTTGATTTGGATTTTTTATTTGCGCAATTGCAACCCGACAAAGACACCGTTGATACGACGCCCAATTGCGGCAACATGTTGGCTGCTGTAGTGCCATTCGCGCTTGAGACAGGCCTGGTCAAAGCGCAGGGCGATCAAAGTACTTTTCGTGTCCTCACTTTGAACACGGACATGCAATGCGATATCACGGTGGACACAAAAGACGGCGTGGTGCAGTACGCAGGCACAGCTCGAATTGATGGTGCACCAGGAAGTTCTGCACCCGTGGTCATTAATTTTT
>JBIKOZ010000203.1:0-3961 GCA_044357745.1 Limnohabitans sp.
GGAAATGACATGCAAGCCACATTTGGCGATGGCAACCAAGTGGCTAAGCTTGAAGCGGGTCGCACTTCCTATGACTGGAACGTTGTGCCTGCGACGCCCATAGACGTTCGTGTTAACAAATCAGTTCGTCAAGAACGTTTGTTTGGAGGCGTCAATCGGCAAGTGGGCGCATGGTCATGGCGAATCAACCTAGGTCATGAACAGTTGCCAGGCAGCCAATCTGGGACGACCTACCTTCTTGGAGCAGGCTATGAGCTCAATCGAAATTACATAATAACCTTGACACGTTCAACGGCCATCCTGTCTCCCACAGCAGGGCAGCTTTATGACGTGGCCTACGGAGGTAATGCGAATCTCAAACCAGAGCACTCTTCCAGCACGGAGGTCGGCTTGCAGTTTAAAGATGACAACAGCTTTTGGCGTTTGGTGGCCTTTGATGTTAACTACAAAGACATGATCGCTGCCAGCAGCAATCCAGTC
The DNA here is from genome assembly GCA_044357745.1 of Limnohabitans sp. Classification (GTDB taxonomy): domain Bacteria; phylum Pseudomonadota; class Gammaproteobacteria; order Burkholderiales; family Burkholderiaceae_C; genus Limnohabitans_A. The sequence goes on from JBIKOZ010000203.1 coordinate 481, forward strand.
GCCGACCCTTTCTGGGCAGCTCAATACGTGACGCAACTAGAAAATTTAAACAGTGCAAAAAATCAAGGTGTTGAGTTTGCTTATGCAAGAAAGTGGGCCACCTCGGCTGTGCAGTTGGCGTATACCATTCAGAATCCAGAAAATACGAGCTCGAGTCGGCCCATACAAAACCGAGCCAAGCGATTCGGCTCCTTGACCATCAGCCATTTTATGGACGAGCGCACCAGTTTGAACGCCAAACTGCTTGCCACTTCGGCCCAATGGACGCCCATGATCGGTTCTTTCAGTTCTTCTGCGCTGGTTCCCGGATACGCCGTCTTCAACTTGTCCGCAGACCACAAAGTTCGACCTGATGTGAAGCTGACGTTCAGTGTTTTAAACGCTTTGGACAAGACTTATTTCAATTTGGATGGGTATAACAATCCGGGCAGGACGTATTTCATGGGGCTGAAGTACGCCTACCGTTGATGTCATGAAATCACATCTCCCCCCCCAACGCATCGTCTGCCTCACCGAGGAAACAACAGAGTGGCTTTACATGCTGGGGGAAGAGGCGCGCATTGTGGGTATCTCGGGTTACACCGTTCGCCCGCGTCGTGCACGGGAGGAAAAGCCCAAGGTCAGCGCGTTTTTGAGCGCCAAGATTGACAAGATCTTGGCGCTCAAACCCGATTGCGTGTTTGGGTTTTCAGATTTACAGGCTGACATTGCAGCGTTGCTGATTCGCGCAGGCGTGCAGGTGACGGTCTTTAACCAGCGCAGTGTGGATGAGATTTTTTCGATGCTTTACCAAGTGGCGGCAATGGTGGGTCAAGTCGAGCAAGGAATGCAACGTTTGCAGCATATGCGCGAACAGTTGGACGCCATTCAACACACAGCCGCCACATTCAAGCGTCGCCCTAAAGTTTATTTTGAAGAGTGGGATGAGCCCCACATCAGCGCCATTCGTTGGGTGTCAGAGTTGATAGGCATGGCGGGTGGTGACGATTGTTTTCCTGAGTTGGGGCAAATGCCCATGGGGAAAGACCGCATCATTGCCAATGGCCAAACCATTGTGGACCGTCAGCCCGACATCATCATTGGTTCGCTGTGCGGTAAGAAGTTTCGCCCCGAAAAAGCAGCTGCACGCGAAGGTTGGCAAGACGTGCCAGCGGTGCGCACACATCAAATTTTTGAAATCAAGTCGGCCGATATATTGCAGCCTGGCCCTGCGGCGTTGACCGACGGGGTGGTGCAGTTGCATCGCATCTTCCAGCAGTGGGAGGCCAAGCATGCTTAGACGCATGGCCGTTTTTCGCCTTGTGGCCTGGTGTGCACTGTGGGGTATGTGCAGCGCTGCGCAAGCCATTGTTTTGCGGGATGACCGCCAGGTGGATGTCACCCTGACGCAAGCGCCGCAACGCATCGTGAGCCTCTTGCCGTCACTCACCGAGACGGTGTGCGCTTTGGGGCACTGCCAAAAACTGGTGGGTGTCGACCGTTATTCCAATTGGCCCGAGCGCATTGCCCATCTGCCGCGCATGGGCGGTGGTCTTGATCCCAACATAGAAAGTGTGGTGGCTGCCAAGCCCGACTTGGTGTTGATGGCCACCTCGGCACGCGGCGCGGCGCGTTTGGAGGCCTTGGGTTTGACGGTGTTGGCGCTTGAGCCCAACACGCATGCCGATGTGCAGCGCGTGATTCGCCTCATGGCAAGGGCTTTGGGTGTGCCCGAGGCGGAGAGTGAACGTGTGTGGCGCAACATCGATGCAGGCGTCCATGCCGCAGCGCAATCAATTCCAGCGCATGCCAAAGGGCAGCGCGTGTATTTTGAAGTGGGTCCTGCCCCCTATGGCGCCAGCGAGTCGTCGTTCATGGGTCAAACCTTGCAGCGCTTGGGTGCTCGCAATATCTTGCCTGCTTCCTTGGGGCCATTTCCCAAAATCAATCCCGAGTTTGTGGTGCGTGCACAGCCTGACCTCATCATGGTGGGCGACAGCAGTTATGCCGACATGGCCACGCGTCCGGGTTGGCAAGCCATGCGCGCCATGCGGATGCAGCGGGTGTGTCATTTCAAAGCAGAAGAGGCCGATGTGTTGATGCGCGCAGGCCCTCGCATGGACGAAGCTGCGCGCTTGATGGCCCAGTGTTTGATCGACAAAGCAAGGACTCAGCCATGACCGATCAAGGTTTGCGTGGGTCTCCCGTGCGCCTGCTGCTGTGCTTGAGCATCTTGTGCGTGCTTGGCATTGCGCTTGGCAGTGCCGTGGGCAGCACAGGCTTTGAGAGCTGGACGATGGCCTTGCACGACGAGGTGGCTTGGCAAATCGTGTGGGACATTCGTTTGCCGCGCAGCGTGGGTGCTTGTGCGGCGGGGGCCTTGTTGGGGCTGGCTGGCGCAATGGCGCAGGGCTTGTTTCGCAACCCCTTGGCTGACCCGTATTTGCTGGGCAGTGCATCAGGCGCATCGCTGGGTGTGGCGGTGGCCTTGGCGCTCTTTGGTGGCAATCCTTTTGCCACCGAGTTATTGGTGCGTATAGGTTTAACGGGCGCGGCCTTTGTGGGCGCTGTGTTGGCGGTGCTGCTCACGCTCGCACTTGCGCGTGGCGTGCAACACACCTTGCGTTTGTTGCTGGCGGGTGTGATTGTCGGGGTGGTGCTGGGTGCCGTGGCGTCACTCATCACTCTGTTGCGTCCTGATGTGTTGCAAGGTATGCAAGGCTTTTTATTGGGCTCGACCAGCTTTATCGGTTGGACTTCTTGCCTCTTGATGTTAGCCGTGTTGCTGGTTTGTACCGTGTTGGCTTTTTCTTTGAGCCGCGTGCTCGATGCGCTGAGCTTGGGCGAAGCAACGGCGATGAGCTTGGGCATGCCGCTTGCACCTGTGCGTGTGGCGCTGGTGTGTGTGTTGGCTTTGGCAACCGGCACCGCCGTGGCGCAAACAGGCTTGGTTGCTTTTGTGGGCTTGGCGGCGCCGCATTTGGTGCGTTCAGTGGTGAAGACCCAGCACAACTGGATGGTCTTGCTGTCTGCATTGATGGGGGGCGTTTTGTTGCTCGCTGCTGACTTATTGGCCCGCATGCTGCTGTCCCCGCAAGAAATGCCTGTGGGTGTGATCACTGCGGTCTTGGGCGGTGGGTATTTGTTATGGCTGATGTACCGCAGTCAGGCTACGAGGGTTGCGGCATGAGTGCACACCCCATGGCGTTACAGGCTTCTAATTTGAAGGTGTCTCTGAGCGGACAAAAGGTGCTGCATGGTATTGATGTGTCTTTTGCAGCGGGGCGTTGGACCAGCATCGTGGGCCCCAATGGCGCGGGTAAGTCGACCCTGCTCAAAGCCTTAGCAGGCTTGTTGCCAGCCAGTGGCCGTGTGCATTTGTTTGACAAAGAACTCATGACGGTTGATCGCAAGCTGCGGGCACAGCAACTGTCGTGGTTGGGACAAAACGAAACAGCGTCAGATGACATGCGTGTCTGGGACGTGGTCATGTTAGGGCGCT
>JBIKOZ010000204.1:0-3952 GCA_044357745.1 Limnohabitans sp.
AATAGCCTGCCGCATTCAATGCTGCCTGCAAGCGATCTCGAGCAGTGCCTTGATTCAGTGATTCACTTTCAATTCGAAGCTGCCACTGATCAGTATCGCGCGCAACCAGTTGAGACTGCAAGGCCAGCTCTCGAACAAGCGCACTGATACTTTCTGCCGCCACCAAGGAAGCAACAGTTTCTGCCCAAAAACGCCCCTCTTCAGTGATCACAAGCGCTCGCGGCGCGGCCCTTTGCGAGGGCTCACTGGCATCACGAACTGCCAAAGTTTTAACTTGAATTTGAGGCGCAGATGCTTCTTGTTGGGGCGTCACAGGTGCGGCTTGCGCAACAGGCCTAACGGGGATCGTTGTTGGTTGAGTTGTGGCTGTTAGTGAAGTTTTTTTTTGAGCCTCAGGCGATGCAACCTGTTTTGATCCCATGGCGCTTGGTTTGAATGCCAGCAAACGCAAAAGAACCATGGTCACAGCCGCGTATTCGTCAGGCGCCAATCCCAATTCAGCGCGACCGTGTAAACAGATGCTGTACAACAATTGCGTTTCATCCGCTGGCATGATGCGTGAAAGGCGCACCATTTCTTGGTGGTCAGGGTCATCTGAGTCTGTCGCAGTTTGCGGCACAGCCTGTAAAACCGCCATGCGCTGCAACACCACCGACATGTCTTCCAGCGCTGAGGCTGCTGACAAACCATTCAGGCGCAAGGCCTCCACAATGGAGACCACATCGGCGCCACTGCCGCGTGCCAAAGCATCGATCAAACCCATGACATGACTTCGGTCTACGCTGCCCAGCATGAGCCTGACGGTGGCCTCTTGCAATTGGCCACTGCCAAATGCGATGGCTTGGTCAGTAAGACTCAATGCATCACGCATGGACCCTCTTGCAGCGCGCGCCAGCAATTTCAAAGCCATGGGCTCTGCAGGCAGATTCTCTTGGCTGAGGACTTGCGTTAAATGTTCAAATACCGTTTCAGGCGCCATCGGCCTGAGGTTGAATTGCAAACAGCGCGACAGTACCGTCACAGGGACCTTCTGCGGATCGGTGGTGGCCAGCACAAATTTCAAATACTCGGGTGGCTCTTCCAAGGTTTTCAACATGGCGTTAAAGGCCGTGTTGGTCAACATGTGGACCTCGTCAATCATGAAGACTTTGAAGCGGCCTTGAACTGGCTTGTAAACCGCTTGCTCCAGCAAGCTTTGAATTTCGTCTACACCCCGGTTAGACGCCGCATCAAGCTCTGTGTAGTCAATGAAGCGACCAGCGTCAATGTCCTTGCAAGCTTGGCAAACGCCACAAGGCTCGGCCGTGATGCCCCCCTGCCCATCGAGGCCTTGGCAATTTAAGGATTTGGCCAAAATGCGCGATACCGTGGTCTTGCCAACCCCCCGTGTTCCGGTGAACAAATAGGCATGATGCAAGCGTTGTTGAACCAGCGCATTGGTTAAAGCCTGAACGACGTGCCCCTGCCCCACCATTTCAGTGAAGTTACGAGGACGATATTTACGCGCCAATACAAGATAAGACATAGGCAGATTCTATCGGTGTCTTACAATACGCTTCGACGGGCCTTCCCGCATGGCAAAGCGGCCAACCGAGTCAGGTGGGGAACCAAGCAGCTCTAACTGTGGCGCCAGTGCCGGGGTCAAGGCTCGTCACCTTTTAAAAAGGCATCTGCGCCCTTGGCGGCGTATACGCCAGTCGACATGCAAGCTGTGAGCAGGTAGCCGCCAGTTGGCGCCTCCCAATCCAGCATTTCACCCGCACAAAATAAGCCTGGCAGCGCTTGCGTTTGAAGCGCCGGGTCCAAGCCTTGCCACTGAACACCGCCAGCGGTGCTAATGGCTTCGTCCATTGGACGTGGTTTTGTCACCTTGATCGGCAAGGCTTTGATGGCCAAAGCCAAATCTGCTGGGTTTTGAAGTGTTTCGGGGGACAGTAGCTCGTTGAGAAGGCCCATCTTGACCCCCTCCAACCCCAGACGTCCCTTGAGATGAGACGACAAACTTCGTGAGCCCCTGGGATGCTTAACTTCGTGCAGCACTTGTTCCAACGAACGATCGGGCAACAGGTCTAACTTGAATTCGGCAAATTGGCGGGCATTGAGCGAATCTCGCAAATCGGCGGAGGCTGCATAAATCAAACTGCCTTCCACGCCATAGCGTGAGGCCACAAACTCACCCTGCTGACGACAAAGTTCACCCTTCAAATTAGTCCAATGCATGATCACTGTCTTCAAGGCTTGCCCTGCAAATTTGTCTTGAAAAAACGGTGTCCACCCCTCACCCGATCTGCCTGCAACATGAAACCCACAATTGCTTGATTGAAGCGGATTGATGGGTATGCCTGCGGCTCTCAGCCAGGGCACCCACTGACCATCTGAGCCCAATTTGGCCCAACTTCCACCGCCCAATGCCAAGATTACAGCCTTGGCGCGAACCGACCGAAAGCGATTGACGGCAGACCTTAAGTCCTTGACTTCAAATGACAAATGAAGGCCCCGCATCGGGAGGTCCGATGGGTTTTCAAGGCTTGAATTGACAGGTTTGATTCCCAACAATCGGTGGCGCATGTGAAACTGAACCGCACTGCCCGCTTCCGGATGTTTGAGTCGATACAACCATGCTCGGAGTAATGGAGCCGCCTTCATCTCTTTCGGAAAGACCCTGCCTGAGGTGCCGATAAAAGTCTCAGTGCCCAAAGCTTCGGCCCATTGGCGAAGCGAATCGGCCCCCCACTCTGACAAAATAGGCTCTAAATGAGGCTGATGGGCGCCATAACGGCGAACAAATCTTGCGTTTTCCTCAGAATGCGTCAGATTCAGGCCTCCCCGGCCCGCCAATAAAAATTTTCTGCCCACGGAGGGCATCGCATCAAACAAATGCACCGAATGGCCCAAGCCAGACAAAATTTCAGCGGCCATCAAGCCCGCAGGACCGCCCCCCACCACTGCGACACCCAGGTCAAATGGCTCAAGCTGTGACAAGGAGGTTGGATTCATTAACGTAAGTAGGCAAGATGCCCCAACTCTAATCGGCTTTCTGGATTTCTGAGTTTCTGTCAAAATAGCGGAAGTTAACTTAGAAAATTTAGCTGCACATTCAATCTCTACAAGGAAAAGGCCATGGCCAGCGATCTGATCAAACACACCTCTGACGCTACTTTTGACGCAGACGTGATGAAGTCTGCCCAACCCGTCATCGTCGACTTTTGGGCGGAATGGTGTGGCCCCTGCAAAATGATCGCACCCATATTGGACGAAGTTGCCACTGCCTACCAAGGAAAACTTCAAATTGCCAAGATGAACGTTGATGAAAACCGCGACATTCCCGCAAAGTTTGGCATTCGCGGCATTCCCACACTCATGATCTTCAAAGACGGCCAGCTGGCTGCCACCAAAGTGGGTGCCATGAGCAAAGCGCAATTGACTGCTTTCATTGACCAACAACTGGCCTAAGCCCATTTGAAGTCTGCAGGCCCCTCACAAGGGGGGTCTTGCGAATCCTCTGCTTTTCCTGTCATAATTCAACCCGTCGAGCCCCCAAAGGGCATTGACACTGTTTCAAGTCAGAAGCTTATTCCAAGCCCCACCCGCGCTGCCATTTCCTTTTCAGCGCAAAAGTTCAGGCTTTGGTTTCTGGTCATTTGAATACTCGATTTATTCCTCCCCCCGATTTTTTCAATCAACCCATGAGGGTTGCTCTACGCAGGTAAATCCATGCACTTAAATGAACTCAAGGCACTGCACGTGTCTGAAGTCCTCAAGCAAGCCGACGAGCTTGAAATTGAAAACACGGGCCGCATGCGCAAACAAGAACTCATGTTTGCCATCATCAAAAAGCGCGCCCGTGCTGGCGAGCAGGTTTTCGCCGACGGTGTGTTGGAAATCTTGCCCGACGGCTTTGGCTTCTTGCGCAGCCCCGACACCAGTTACACCGCCAGCACCGACGACATTT
>JBIKOZ010000205.1:0-3936 GCA_044357745.1 Limnohabitans sp.
TTTTGACACGTGCTTCGATATCGCTCATGGATTCCCTCTGAGGGTTGTAAAAAAGGAGATTTTATCAGGACATATGCATGCCGCCATTGACATGCAATTCCTGACCCGTAACGTAAGCTGCCAACGGACTGGCCAAATAGGACACTGCATGGGCAATATCCTCCGGCAAACCCAGTTTGCCCAATGGAATTTGAGCCATCAGGGCTTGGTGCTGTGCCTCTGGCAGAGCGGCCGTCATGTCTGTGGCAATGAAGCCTGGCGCTACACAATTGACCGTGATGTTGCGACTTCCCAACTCTCTGGCCAGGGCACGGGTCATGCCCGCGACACCGGCCTTGGCCGCGGCGTAATTGGCTTGTCCGGGGTTGCCAGAGGCCCCCACCACACTGGTGATGCTGATAATTCGGCCATAGCGCTGCTTCATCATGGGGCGCATGACAGCGCGGCTCATGCGAAAAACCGCCTTCAAATTGGTGTCTAAAACCGCATCCCAATCGTCGTCTTTCATGCGCATGGCCAAAGTGTCACGCGTTATGCCCGCGTTGTTCACCAAAACATGCAAGCCGCCTTCGGACTTGACGATGGCATCTATCAGCGCCTCGCCTGCAGCAGCGTCATTGACATTCAAAGTGGCGCCACGGCAGCCTGAATAGGCGGCCAAAGCATCAGAAATACGTGCGGCACCATCGTCCGTGGTGGCAGTGCCGATCACTTTCAAGCCTTGTTTGGCCAACTCCAGGGCAATGGCTGCGCCAATGCCTCTGGAAGCACCCGTTACCAGCGCAACTTGGCCTTTGAATTCTGTCGCTGTTGTGCTCATGTCATTGCACCTTTGGCTTCTGCCAAGGAGGCAGGGTCGAAAACCGGCAGGCCGGTCATGTCAGCATCAATGCGCTTGACCATGCCAGCCAATACTTTGCCAGGGCCACATTCAATGACCAGGGTGACGCCTTTGGCCTTGATGGCTTGAACGCATTCGACCCAGCGCACAGGCCCAAAGGCTTGGCGATAGAGTGCATCGCGAATGCGATCGGCGTCTGTTTCGACAGCAACATCGATGTTGTTGACGACTTGAATTTGTGGCGATGCAAATGAGGTTGCCGCCAGTTTTTCTTTCAACTTTTCCGCTGCAGGCCGCATGAGGCTGGAATGAAAAGGCGCCGACACAGGCAAGTTCAAAGCGCGCTTTGCGCCCATGGCTTTTAAAACTTCACAGGCTTTTTCAACGGCCGCTTTGCTACCCGCAATGACAGTTTGGGCAGGATCGTTGAAATTCACGGCCTCGACGACTTCACCACTGTCAGCAGGGAAAGTGGCTTTCGCTTGCGCACACCCTTCAATGACTTTCGCGGCGTCCATTCCCAGAATAGCGGCCATAGCACCCACCCCCACCGCCACCGCATCTTGCATGGCGGCAGCACGGAATCGAACCAGGGGCGCGGCCTGCGCCAATGTCAAAACACCTGCGGCCACAAGGGCTGAATATTCACCCAAGGAATGGCCTGCAACTACAGCCGGCGGAGCCCCGCCTTCAGCCAACCAAGCACGATAGGCTGCAACGGCAGAAACCAACATGACCGGTTGCGTGTTGGTGGTCAAGGCCAATGCTTCTTTGGGTCCGTCATGAATCAGCGCACCCAAGTCTTCACCCATCGCATCGGATGCTTCTTTCAAAGTTTCAACGACGGCCGGATGATCGCCCCAAGCGTCCAACATGCCCACAGATTGGGAGCCTTGACCGGGGAAAACGAAAGCAAATGAACTCATGATTTCAAAGCAACATTGATCAATATGTTAAGAGGACCGAGCCCCAAGTAAACCCACCCCCAACGCCTTCGAGCATCAAGGTTTGGCCTTTGGTAATTTGGCCTGAACGCACGCCGTGGTCAAGCGCCAACGGAATCGAGGCGGCAGACGTATTGCCGTGTTGATCCACTGTGACAATGACTTTTTCCATCGGCATTTTGAGTTTTCGCGCCGTGCTTTGCATGATTCGAATATTGGCCTGATGGGGCACGAGCCAATCAATGTCACTGGCCTTCAATCCGGCTTTGCTCAAAGATGCAAGGGCAGTTTCTTCAAGGACACCGACAGCCAGTTTGAAAACTGCTTGTCCGTCCATTTTTAAAACGGGATCACCCAAAATGGCGCCCCCAGAAACGTGTCCAGGGACACATAATATTTCTGAATATTTGCCATCGGCGTGAATGTCGGTTGCCAAAATGCCTGGCGCGCTAGAAGCCTCCAACACTACAGCACCCGCACCATCACCAAACAAGACACAGGTTGTACGGTCCTTGAAATCAAGAATACGGCTAAAGACTTCAGCACCAATCACCAAGGCGCGCTGGGACGTGCCGGTTTTGATCATGGCGTCTGCCACTGTCATGGCATAGACAAAGCCACTGCAAACAGCTTGCACGTCAAAAGCGGGGCAACCCACAATTCCCAATTTGCTTTGAAGCAAGGCAGCTGTTGATGGGAACACCATGTCGGGTGTAGAGGTGGCCACGATGATCAGATCAATGTCAGAGGGCTGGCAACCAGCCGCCTGCATCGCCCGTTTGGCGGCTTCTGCGCCCAAGTCACTGCTTCCAACGCCGGCATCCACAAAATGGCGGGCGCGGATACCTGTTCTTTCTACGATCCAATCGTCAGAGCTTTCGATGCCTTGGGCCGCCAATTCGGCGACAAGGTCAGCATTGGTCAGTCTTCTAGGAGGCAAATAGCTGCCCGTGCCAGAAATACGAGAATAAATGGTCATTCGGTAGCGGACGGGTTGGCTGAATTTTCAGCGAGCCCTTGTGCATTCAACAAAGGGGCCGCATGTGCAATTCGGGCAGCAACACGACTAAGCAGTTGATGTCTGGCAGCATCATACGCCCGGTTCAAGGCAACTCCGAACGCCAGTTCATCCGCAGAGCCATGGCTTTTGAAAACCAAGCCGCGCAAGCCCAGCAGAGCGGCGCCGTTGTAACGGCGATGGTCAACTCTATTTTTAAACGAATTTAGAACAGGATAAGCACAGATAGCAGCAAGTTTGGTAAAAATATTGCGGGAAAACTCTGATTTTAGGAATCCACCCATCATGGTGGCCAAGCCTTCACTCGCCTTCAGTGCGACATTCCCAACGAAACCATCGCACACCACAATATCGACAGTCCCCTTGAAAATATCATTCCCTTCAACGTTGCCATAAAAATTCAAATCGCCGGAGTTACCAGCAGATCGCAGCAAATCGGCGGCTTTTTTGATGATTTCATTGCCTTTAATGGCCTCTTCGCCAATATTTAACAGGCCGACACTGGGGCTTTCGTTGTCTTGCAAGACAGACACCAAGGCCGAGCCCATGACCGCAAACTGCAAAAGATGCTCAGGTGAGCAATCGACATTGGCACCCAAATCCAACATGGTGGTGCCACCGCCCTTGAAATTGGGCATTTGACCTGCAATGGCTGGCCGGTCAATGCCATCCATTGTTTTAAGTACATAACGCGCAATGGCCATCAATGCGCCGGTATTTCCAGCCGAAACGGCAGCATCGGCCTCGCCTGCCTTGACCAATTCAATGGCCACACGCATGGAAGAGTCTTTTTTCTTTCTGAGCGCCACCTCCACGGAGTCGTCCATCCCTACAACCTCCGTGGCCTCAACGACGAGGGCACGCTCGTGCTGGAATGATGACAGCGCCTCCGCCCGCCCGACCAGTTTCAAACGGGCATTAGGATGGGTTGCCAGAAAATGAAGGCAAGCGGGCAAGGTGACTTGCGGGCCGTGATCTCCGCCCATGCAATCTACAGCAAGGGTGAAAAATTCTTTGGATGACATGTTGTCCATAGACACAAATACAAAGGCCCGAGGCTACCTTGAATGTAGCATCGGGCCTGTATTTCAAGCGTCAGTTAAGCTTCTGATTTGTTCTTCAGAACTTGGCGG
>JBIKOZ010000207.1:0-3907 GCA_044357745.1 Limnohabitans sp.
GATCGATGTGGGAAGTCTAAAAGCGCAGCTCATCAAGTACCTCAGCAGCAACCGTGATGATTGGATGGACCCTCTGATTGCCTCTTTGAAGTTGGGCGGAAATTTTGCGCTGGCTGTGTTGGGCAATGTGATTTTGATTCCCGTGGTTTTATTTTATTTGCTCAGCGAATGGGAGCGCTGGGTGGCACAAGTGGTGGCCTGGGTCCCACCGCACTGGCGACCTGCATATGACAGTTTCATCCATGAATGTGATACCGTATTGGGCCAGTATTTAAGAGGTCAAATAGGGGTGATGTTGGCCCTGTCTATTTTTTACGCCCTTGGCTTGATGTTGTTTGGACTGGATCTCGCGTTGCCGATTGGTATCTTCACAGGATTGGCTGTTTGCGTTCCTTATCTCGGTTTTGGTTTAGGGCTCATGCTGGCATTGCTGGCTGGGCTGCTTCAATTTGCATCACTCAAGGCGGTTGTGATGGTGGCTGTGGTTTTTGGTGCAGGTCAGTTGATCGAAGGATTTTGGCTGACGCCTAAATGGGTGGGCGAGCGAATTGGATTGCACCCATTGGCCGTTATTTTTGCACTCTTGGCCTTGGGCCAACTGTTTGGTTTTGTGGGTGTCTTGATAGCCTTGCCAGCCAGTGCTGTCTTGCTGGTGGCCCTGCGCCGCTTGCGCTCGCAATATTTCAACAGCAAGCTCTACCAAGGCCCCAGCGCATGAAGCAAATGGCCTTAGACATCGGCCTGCACTCGTTGCCCAGTTTGGACAGTTTTTTTGCGGGGCCCAACAAGGCGGCTCACCAACACTTGAAGCTATGGACCTCGAGCCAAATGCCCAGCCCGGTACCCACCTATTTGTGGGGAGAAAGTGGCTCGGGCAAGTCGCACCTTCTGAAGGCTGTTTATTTGTCACTCAAAGATCAAGGCCTGTCCGTCGGTTGGATGGATGCAGACAAACAAGAACAACTGAATTTTGATGAGTCTTGGGTGGCGGTGCTCATGGACGATGTTCATTTGTACAACCTGACCCAACAACAGGCTGCATTCAATTGGTTTGTGAACGCATTGACGCCAAAGTCTGGCCATCCTCGCTGGGTACTGGCCGCCGGTAGCGTCCCTGCGGCCGATTTGAAATTGCGCGACGATCTGCGATCGCGTTTGGGTTGGGGGCATGTTTATGCGCTTCAGGTATTGAGCGATCCTGAGCGCCGTTCAGTGTTGCGGCAGGAGGCAGACTCTCGTGGGCTGCACCTCAGCGACGAAGTCATGAGCTACATGCTGACTCGATTCTCAAGAGACCTCGGTAGTTTGATGACCCTCTTGGATCACTTGGACCAATATGCATTGCAAGCACAACGCGCTATCACCATTCCTTTGATTAAGTCGATGTTGGAGAACTCATGAATTTGGCGCTGTTTGACTTGGATCACACCTTGCTGCCAATTGATTCAGATTATTCTTGGGGCGAGTTCAGTTTACAAATTGGTTGGACAGATCCGGAGGTCTTTAAGGCAAAAAATGATCAGTTCTTTGCCGATTACCAAGCAGGCGTTTTGGACATTCACAATTACGTGCGATTTGCCACGGAAGCGGTCCGTCAGCGTGGGGCTGAGGCGGCTGACAATGCGCATCGACAATTCATGCAAGAGGTGGTGCTTCCCCAAGTTCGTCCTGAAGCCCTCCAGCTTGTCAAGCAGCATCAAGACGCGGGCGACCATGTCATGATCGTCACCGCCACCAATGAGTTTGTCACGCGACCCATTGCCGAGGCCTTTGGCGTGACGGACCTCATTGCAGTGGCCTTGGCGCGAGATGCACAGGGCTGGATCACCGGCGAAATCAGCGGCACGCCATCGTTCAAAGAGGGCAAAGTTAAACGGATGGCAGAGTGGTTGGCTGCGCGTCATCTCACTTGGCAAGATGTGAACATTACTTTTTATTCCGATTCGGTGAATGATTTGCCATTGCTTGAGAAAGCGCAGACACCGGTAGCAACCAACCCTGATGCGCGTTTGCGTCAAATTGCGACCGATCGAGGCTGGCGCATATTAGAGCTCTTCACATGATTAAAAAATTCATTCAAAAAATTCTGGGTCAATCGCAGGCGGCGACCCCAAGCACCTACTTCGGTAAAAGAGTAGAAATCCCACCTGCCGCTCACGGTATTGACCCTTCCTTGGTCGATGATCGCGCCTTGAACGTGGTTCGAACCTTGCAAGATGCGGGCTACGAAGCTTATGTGGTGGGCGGTGCTGTTCGCGATTTGTTGTTGGGGCTCAGGCCGAAAGACTTTGATGTTGCAACAGACGCTACGCCCGAAGAAGTTAAAAGCCTCTTTAGGCGGGCCTTCATCATTGGGCGACGTTTTCGAATTGTTCATGTGGTTTACGGTCGTGGGCGTGAGCATGAAGTCATTGAGGTTTCAACGTTCAGGGCCCACCTGGACAATCGAGCGGCAGAGCAGGTCAGTGGCAACGAAAAAACAAGTAAATCTGATTTGGCGGGCATGACGCATGCGGTGGATTCAAGCGGTCGTGTCTTGCGAGATAACGTTTGGGGGCCGCAAGACGAGGATGCGACGCGGCGCGATTTCACAGTCAATGCCATGTATTACGACCCGGAGTCTCAGTATTTGGTGGACTATCACGGTGGCATGCAAGACGCCAAGAAGAAAATTCTTCGAATGATTGGTGACCCCGTTGATCGGTATCGAGAAGATCCTGTTCGAATTATTCGTGCTGTTCGATTTGCTGCCAAATTAAGCCCGCTTGGCTTCAAACTCGAAGCAAAAACTGGCAAGCCTTTGGCGACCATGCTTCGATTGTTGGCAGATGTACCGCAAAGTAGATTGTTTGATGAAATGCTCAAACTATTGCAGACGGGACATGCGCTGGCATCGGTCGCTCAACTTCAGCAGCTGGGTTTGCACAAGGGTATTTATCCTTTGCTCGATGTGGTTGTCGAGCGGGTAGACACGCCCTTTGTCAAGGCTGCCTTGATTGACACCGATCGCAGAGTGGGTGAGGAAAAGCCGGTGGCACCCAGCTTCTTATTGGCCTGTGTTCTTTGGGCTGATGTTCGCTTGGGTTGGGAGCAGCGCTTGTCAAATCGTGTGCCACCTTTCCCTGCTTTGCAAGAAGCCATTGACGAGGTGTTCGATGCGCGCATTGGCGATGTTTCAGGTCGTGGAAAACTGGCCGCAGACATGCGTGAAATTTGGATGATGCAACCCCGCTTTGAAAAACGAATGGGCAGTACACCCTTTAGCTTGGTTGAGCAGGCTCGTTTCCGGGCTGGTTTTGATTTCTTGAGACTTCGTGCTGAGGTGGGTGAAGTCGAGTTGACACTGGCTGATTGGTGGCAAGAGTTCAGTACTGCAGACGACGTGGTGCGAGAGGACTTGATTCAACAAGCCAAATCAGAGAAGCCCAATGCGCCGCATGCCAGCGCTACCAAGGCTCGCCGTGCCCCCAGAAAACGCAAGCCAACGACTCAAGCTGGCGAGATCAAAACCAACCCGCAAGCTGGCAATTCAGACGGCCAAAATTGAACAAGAGGGTGTTGTTGGATGTTGCCGCGCGAATTTGTATCGGTATTTGTTGGTTTGGGATCTAACCTCGGCAATTCGCAAGAAACAGTCGAGGCCGCCATCAACGCGCTGTCAAATTTGCCTCAAACTCAGATGCGGAGTCGCTCCTCTTTTTACCAGTCTGCGCCGGTGAAGGCAGCGGGGCCTGAATTTGTCAATGCCGTTGTGCATCTTCAAACTCGTTTGAACGCATTTGATTTGTTGCGAGCCTGCCAGGCGATTGAAAATCTAGCGGGCAGAGAGAGGCACTATGTCAATTCACCGCGGACTCTCGATGTGGACTTGTTGATTTACGGTGATGCCCGACTTGACAGTGAATTT
>JBIKOZ010000208.1:0-3896 GCA_044357745.1 Limnohabitans sp.
ATAGCTTTTTTGTATCCCAAAACTCTGGTGCTGGGTTGAACGCTAGCGAGACCATGGCCCTAGCCTGGCGCATCAGCCTAAATATTGACATCGTAAGAAAAAAAAATATAATTTCTGACATGCGTACATCTGAAATTATCCAACAAACCATCGCAAACCAGTTCAAGGGGTCTGTCTTTTCCAGTGCTGACTTTTTGTGGGCTGGAACGCGTGCAGCCGTTGACCAGGCGCTCTTTCGATTGATGAAAGCTGGCGCCATCGCCCGGGTGGCCAGAGGTTTGTACGCGGCCGCTGGTCATCAAGTAGATGCGCAGACGGTGGCAATAGCCCTTGCGCACAAGACTGGCGAACGCGTGGGCATTGCACCAACCGAAGGGCCAAGTGACGTCTTGGTGGTACCCACCTCGGGCTTATCGCGCATCGTTAAGGCTGGAGAGCATACCGTTCAGTTTCGACGCATGAGTCAAAGGAAAGTCCAGCTCGCCGCTAGCCCTAAAGGCATGGTTTTGCTTGCGCTTTGGACCCAGGGTGTGAAGAACCTCACGACGCTCGAGATCCAGCGCACCACGGGTGACTGGCTTGAGGCAGAAATAGACACTTATGCAGCGCTGACCCCGGCATGGCTACGCACCGCCATACAGCGAGCCAATGCAACACGCAAGTCCGTCAAAATTGGCTTGTCGGGTGCATACGATTGGTCCAACCCCAACATCAGAGACGATGTGCTAATCAGCAAAGTGCTCGAAAAGCACAAGTTCGAAGATGTGGCACGGCTGTGCTTTTACTACGGTGTTCCCAAGGTCAAGCGAGTGTTCAAGCGACGTTCGTTTGAGCCCATGACCAGTGCCAGTGTGACAAGAATGCTCAGCAACATCAGCAAAGGCCTGCGTGCTTCACAGGAGCAAGCCCATGCCTAAACTCAAGCTGGAATTCATGCCAGAGGTAACACAAAAAAACTTCGCACTTTTAAGAGATGACCCCAGACTGACTGGCTTTACCCTGGTCGGCGGCACGGCATTGGCCTTACAAATTGGACACAGGATCAGCGAAGACCTGGACTTCAATATCTTTGGTCAGAAATTGCCCATCAGCGCCATTGATGGACTTCTGGATGAGCTGGCTGCAAGTGGTGCCACGATTGAAAGCCTGATCACATCTGACCAAAAGCTGGGATTCAAAATTAACACATCAGAGAACCTAGACCACTACATTCAGGACTACTTGATCAATGGTTCGAAGGTGACGTTTCATTCGCGCAATGAAAGTGATCGACCCAAAGCGCAGATTGATTTCCTGAAGTCAGCCCCCAAGGTGGCGGTTTCCAAGGGAGGCTTTGATGTACTGGGCATCGATGGGCTTCTTGTCATGAAAAGCATCGTCGTTTATGACCGCCTGAAGTCTCGTGACATTTACGATTTGATGGTTCTAACGCGAGACCATGGCTATGCCCTTGACGACGTTTTTACGGCCATCAATGCTTATCAGCCTATAAGACACAAAGATCCCGAGTATTTCAAGAGCGTGGTCACTGGAGTGGTTCCGGTGGATAAAAATGATGAGGGGTTTTTCAGCATCCATCTGAATGTAAAGATGGATGAGATCTACAAGTACTTTAGAAAATTGATAAACGACTACGAGATAAGAGCTGTCCAAAAACTGCGGACTTAATTTCTTTTAAACGATGGTTAAGCGCTTAAGCCATATGACCCGGATACATGCCATCCTGCCCCGCAACAACCAGCAAACGAAAAACGTTTAACCAATTGATTTCTGATTAACTCTTTTAGAAAGCTCTTCCGCTGATTCTTTACGTTCACTGTATCGATTTATTAGATATGGTGCGACATCACGAGTCAGAAGCGTGAACTTCACCAACTCCTCCATCACATCCACCAATCTGTCGTAATAGGCTGATGGCTTCATACGGCCATCTTCCTCAAACTCTAAGAATGCTTTGGCTACAGAGCTTTGATTTGGAATCGTCAGCATGCGCATCCAACGTCCAAGAATTCGCATTTGGTTCACTGCATTGAAGGATTGCGATCCGCCACAAACCTCCATCACTGCCAAGGTTTTTCCCTGTGTAGGACGCACAGCTCCTAGAGACAATGGAATCCAGTCAATCTGACTTTTCATGATGCCCGTCATTGCACCATGACGCTCTGGAGAGCTCCAAACCATGCCTTCAGACCATGCAGCCAAGTCTCGTAACTCTTTTACCTTTGGATGTGTATCAGGTACAGCGTCTGGTTGCGGCAGATTTAAGGGATTAAATACCCTCACCTCTGCACCCATCGCTTCAAGCAATCTTGCCGCTTCCAGCGTCAACAGCTTGCTGTAAGAACGCTCACGTAAAGAACCATACAACATCAAAATTCTTGGCGGATGCGTCGACACCTGTTTCGGTGATAGCAAGGACTGCTGAGGAATCTTGAAGCAACCTTCATCCACATTGGGCAATTTATCAGTGACCTTAGACACGTAAACTCTTTTCATTTATGACAACTTCACCGTCTTCTTTAGTTAATGCCCCACGCTGTGGGTCTACAAGGATCTCAGTGACCGTGTTGGTGGTCGGACTTCAATAATGAATGAAGCAACAATCCGAGGAATCCACCAACAATCTGAGCGAAAACAAAGGCGGGTACATCTACTGGTGAAATGCCTGCAAATGTATTGGAGAACATTCGACCAAACGCAGCGGCTGGATTTGCAAAAGACGTACTTGCAGCGAACCAATATGCTGCGCCGATGTAACAAGCAACTATTGAAGATGCTTTGCCTTCAGGTGAACGCAGGATAACAAACAGTAAGCCTGCGGTAGCGACAGCTTCAGCAAACCACTGTGCCGGACCCGTTCTCATTTTGGTAGACCATTGCAATATTTCAAGATCGAACATCGCATGTGCTGACCAAGCCCCCAATGCAGCACCCATGAGCTGAGCAACTACATAGCCAATCAAATGATGTCGTGCCAAATCTTTTCGAAACGCCATGACCATCGATACAACTGGATTGAAGTGTGCACCACTGATAGGCCCAATTGTTTCAATCAGCACATAGAGAGCAAAGACAGTGACGAGTGTGTTAGCCAGAAGAGCAATTGCTGTGTTTCCACCTGCCAATTGCTCTGCCATGATGCCTGATCCGATGACGGCACACAGCAACGCTGCGGTGCCAACCAGCTCTGCAAAATATCGCCTCCAATGGATCATTTTTTTAAAAGGTCTCGTGCTTCAGCTCTGCCCGATGTTTTTAATTTCGCGATGCAAAGAAATACGATCCAAACTGGCCATGGGTAAGCTAGTGAAAAGAGAAATCCGACGATTCAAAATCATAAAGACATTGCTAAACGCTTTTTCTTTATCCTCTGTTGTTCCCTCTACAGAAGCTGGGTCTTCAACGCCCCAGTGGGCGGAAAATGGTTGGCCTGGCCAGACTGGGCAAACTTCGCCTGCTGCGTTGTCACAAACTGTCAATACAAAGTCCATGACGGGAGCGTCAGGCACAGCAAATTCATCCCAACTTTTACTGCGAAGCTTGTCAGTGCCGTAGTGATTTTTATTAAGCCAATTAATTGCAATGGGATTGACCGATCCAACTGGGTGACTACCGGCGCTATAGGCGCGAAAGCGGTCTGAACCAAGCGAATTGAGAATGGCTTCAGCCATGATGCTACGCGCAGAGTTTCCAGTGCACAAAAATAAGACGTTAAGAATTCGATCAGACATGATTTTCCTTTTAAAACTCAATGGTTGGGGTTAAACGCTCAAACTATTGCTTTTAACTTTCCTTTCGCTTTCGCAATCAGGATCTTGGCAATCAAGGGATGGCAATTCAAAGCATGCTTGGCCTTTGCAACATTCGTCAGTTAAATAAACTAACAAATTTTGCAT
>JBIKOZ010000014.1:0-13384 GCA_044357745.1 Limnohabitans sp.
AACGCTTTGGCCTCGGGTACGAAGCCCACCCATGCGCGCTCGGCATCAGATCGCACATCAACCAATAAGGCCTCGCCCGACTGCACCCATTGCCAAGCCAGCTCAGGTGAAATATCACCGGCATAGCCCTCCGCAGCTTGCACTTTGAACAAGTCATTGCGTGAACCTTCACCGCCCGCATCGTGACGCAGGCCAGACGATAAGTTTGCAGGCACGGCCTCGTCGATTCTGTGCGGCTTGGGCAGATTCAAGTGGTTCATGATCTCGCTAAATTGCGCTTCGCTGTGACCCGCAGTTCTGATGTTGTGTTGCATTTCATGGGCAATGCTCGAGTGAGTTCGCCCCTGATAGTCATGGCCTGGCCAAACGGTTGTGGCGGCGGGCAGTTTGTACAAAATCTGAGTGAGGCTGTGGTACATGGCGCTTGCACTGCCAGATTGAAAATCAGTACGCCCACACCCATTGATGAGCAAGGTGTCGCCCGTGAAAACATGCGTTGCGTTGGGCGTGTCCAGATAAAAGCACATGCTGCCAGCAGTGTGACCCGGCGTGTGCAGTGCTTTGAAGGCGAACGCGCCAAATGGAATCATTTGACCGTCAACCAACTGAACCGCTGCAGTGCCGATGTGACAGCCTTCGGGTGCGGCAGTTTTCACGCCGAAATGTTCGGCCAACAAGCCCGCACTGGTGATGTGATCGGCGTGAGCATGGGTTTCTAAAGCCCAGCACAATTTCAAGCCCATGGCTTGGATGGTTTTTTGATCGCGCTCGAGTTGCTCAGCAACGGGGTCAATGATCACCGCCTCCAAGGTCTGCGGGTCATGAATCAGATAGGTATAGGTACTTGAATCAGCATCAAAGAGCTGAATCACCTGGGGAGAAACAGTGCGCATGAGTTAAGCAAACTTGGTCAACATTTCAGCCACATGCTCGGGTGATTGATCACCTTGTTCGATCATGCAACCCACCATGGAAAAGAAAGCCTTGTCCAAAGCTTTGCGGGAGGCCGCCATTTGCTGGGCAATTTTTTCGCAGTCGGTGTCTGAATCAATGAGTTTCTGCAAGCCGCGCAACTGCCCTTCAATGCGGGCCAAACGCGCACGGAGTGCTTTCTTTTTTTCTGGATCGGTAATTCGGCTCATGGGATTCTTTCTGAAGCTGGCAAATTATGATAACTTTTGTCACCTTTTCAAAACAAATTTCTGAAAGTATTTTGATGTTTGCCAATTTCAACCCCTTCTTCACTGCCGCCATCGGTGGTGTTCTGATAGGCGCTGCAAGCTGGTTACTCTGGTGGGGACTGGGCCGCGTTGCTGGCATCAGCGGCATCACAGCAGACGCTTTGACTGCGCCAACACACCCCGATACTTGGCGGTGGGCTTTCTTGGCGGGTTTGATCGTGGGCGGTTCTCTGTTAGGCCAAGGCTTAGAAATTCCAAGTCTGCCCACCCGGCCATTGGGTTTGCTCATTTCCGCGGGCCTGTTGGTGGGCATCGGCACCATTTGGGGCAGTGGGTGCACCAGCGGTCACGGCGTTTGTGGCCTCGGTCGCTTATCGGTTCGGTCGTTGATTGCAGTGCTCACCTTCATGGCCACCGGCATGGTCACGGTCACACTCATGCGAGGTGCTGTATGAATACCCCACCACCCCGTGCGGGTCGACTCGGACTGGCCTTTACGGCTGGCCTCATTTTTGCGGCAGGTCTTGTCGTCTCAGGCATGACGCAGCCCCTCAAAGTGCTGGGCTTTCTCGATATCACCGCAGCTTGGAAAGGCAGTTTTCCAGGGCTTTGGGATCCCACCTTAGCGTTTGTCATGGGCGGCGCTGTGTGCGTCACCTTGCTGGCCTTTGCGTGGACGCAAAGACTGACCAGCAGCCCGTATTTAGAGCCGCAATTTCAAGAACCTGCGCGAACTCAAATTGACATGCCCCTCTTGGGCGGATCTGCGCTTTTTGGTGTGGGTTGGGGCTTGGCAGGTTATTGCCCAGGGCCTGCCTTGGCAACGGCCCTGTTGAACAACGATGCGCTCATTTTTACAGTCGCCATGCTGACAGGCATGTTGATCATGAAAACATTAATGTCCCGAAATACCAAGACTTCTAGTTGACGTTGACGTAAACGTCAATTAGACTGAGTCGCTCTATCAACGGCCCTTCAATTTTTCTCTGGAACGAAGCCATGACCGACCTGTCTGCAGAATTCAAAGCACTCGCTGAGTACCGCCCTGCCCATAAAGTGCGTTTCGTGACTGCCGCCAGTTTGTTTGATGGCCATGATGCTGCCATCAACATCATGCGCCGTATTCTTCAAAGCATGGGCGCAGAGGTGGTTCACTTGGGCCATAACCGCTCGGTCGATGAAGTGGTTACTGCGGCCTTGCAAGAAGATGCACAAGGCATTGCCATCAGCTCCTATCAAGGCGGCCACGTCGAGTATTTCAAGTACATGGTCGACCTGCTGCGCCAGCGTGGTGGTGAACACATCCAAGTCTTTGGCGGCGGCGGTGGCGTGATTGTTCCCGCCGAAATTCGCGAGTTACATGCCTATGGCGTGGGTCGCATTTACAGCCCTGAAGACGGCCAACGCATGGGCCTGGCGGGCATGATTGGCGAGATGGTCATGCGCTGTGACAAAGACCTCAGCCCCTATGCACCCAAGGATTTAAAAGCCATTCAAGGCGGTACTGAAGCCAACTGGCGTTCCTTGTCACAACTGATCACGGTGCTGGAAAACGGCAGCGCTTCGGCAGACATCGTCAAGGCATTGCGCACGCAAGCTGCCCAACACAAGGTGCCCGTCTTGGGCATTACTGGCACTGGCGGTGCAGGCAAATCTTCATTGACCGACGAACTGATTCGCCGCTTGCGTTTGGACCAAGGCGATGATTTGCGGATTGCGGTGGTGTCCATTGATCCCTCACGTCGCAAGAGCGGTGGTGCCTTGTTGGGCGACCGCATTCGCATGAATGCCATCAACCCTTGGCGCAATGGCGCACGTGTGTTCATGCGCAGCTTGGCCACCCGCGATTTCGGCAGCGAAATTTCTGCCGCATTGCCCGATGTGGTGGCGGCCTGCAAAGTGGCCGGTTTCGATGTGGTGATTGTTGAAACTTCCGGCATTGGCCAAGGCGATGCCGCCATCGTGCCGCATGTCGATGTGCCGATGTATGTCATGACGCCCGAGTTTGGCGCGGCCAGCCAATTGGAAAAAATCGACATGCTCGACTTCGCCGATTTTGTGGCCATCAACAAGTTTGATCGCAAAGGTGCCAGTGATGCACTGCGTGATGTGGCCAAACAAGTTCAACGCAACAAAGAAGCTTGGACCCTGCCGACCGAACAAATGCCCGTGTTTGGCACCATGGCTGCCCGCTTCAACGACGATGGCGTGACGGCTTTGTACCAAGCGCTCAAAGTGCGCCTGGCTGAGCTTGGATTGAAGCTCAAAGACGGTCTGCTGCCCCGCGTCGATGTGCGCCACAGCACCAACCAAACACCTATCGTGCCCCCTGCTCGCGCGCGCTATTTGGCAGAAATCAGTGACACCATTCGCGGCTATAAAAACCAAGCTCGCGCGCAGGCTCGTTTGGCCCGTGAAATTCAACAGCTTCGCTCATCGGCAGCCATGTTGGAAGCCGACAAACCCAGCCACACTCAGGCTGCAAGCGCGGCCATTGAATTGGCAGTTCGCCGTGAAGAAGCGCAAACACCTGGCGCACGCAAGCTTTTGAGTCAGTGGCCCGAAATGCAAAAGGCCTACGCTGGCGACGAATACGTGGTCAAGATTCGCGACAAAGAAATTCGCACGTCACTGACTTCAAAAAGTTTGTCGGGTACCACTATTCGAAAAGTGTCTTTGCCCACTTACGAAGACCACGGTGAAGTTTTGAAATGGCTCATGCTTGACAACGTGCCGGGCAGCTTTCCTTATACCGCCGGTACTTTTGCGTTCAAGCGAGAAGGCGAAGACCCCACGCGCATGTTTGCGGGAGAAGGCGATGCCTTCAGAACCAACACGCGCTTCAAACTGCTCAGCGAAGGCATGCCCGCCAAGCGTTTGTCCACCGCCTTTGACTCTGTCACGCTGTACGGCAACGACCCAGACCCCCGTCCGGACATCTATGGCAAAGTGGGCAACTCGGGTGTGAGCATTGCCACCTTAGACGACATGAAAGTGCTCTACAGCGGCTTTGATTTGTGCAACCCCAGCACCAGCGTGTCTATGACCATCAATGGCCCTGCGCCTTCTATCTTGGCCATGTTCATGAACACCGCCATTGACCAAAATCTAGAAAAATTCAAAGCCGACAACAGCCGCGATCCCACGGAAGCTGAAGCTGCAAAAATTCGCGAATGGGTCATGGCAAATGTGCGCGGCACTGTGCAAGCCGACATTTTGAAAGAAGACCAAGGCCAAAACACCTGCATCTTCAGTACCGAGTTCAGCTTGAAGGTGATGGGCGACGTTGCACAATTTTTTGTCAACAACGATGTGCGCAATTTCTACTCCGTGTCCATCAGCGGCTATCACATTGCCGAAGCGGGCGCGAACCCTATCAGCCAATTGGCCTTCACCTTGTCCAACGGCTTCACCTTTGTGGAAGCCTACTTGGCGCGTGGCATGCACATCGATGACTTTGCGCCCAACTTGAGTTTCTTTTTCAGCAACGGCATGGACCCTGAGTACACCGTGATGGGCCGTGTCGCCCGCCGTATCTGGGCGGTGGCCATGAAGAACAAGTACGGCGCCAACGAGCGCAGCCAAAAGCTGAAATACCACATTCAAACTTCAGGCCGCTCTTTGCACGCACAAGAAATTCAGTTCAACGACATTCGCACCACCCTGCAAGCTTTGATTGCGATTTACGACAATTGCAACTCCTTGCACACCAATGCGTTTGACGAAGCCATCACGACGCCCACCGAAGACAGCGTGCGCCGCGCGATGGCCATTCAGTTGATCATCAACCGTGAGTGGGGCTTGGCCAAAAATGAAAACCCCAGCCAAGGTGCCTTCATCATTGAAGAGCTCACCGAGTTACTGGAAGAAGCCGTGCTTGCTGAATTTGAAAAAATTGCAGACCGTGGCGGCGTCTTAGGCGCCATGGAGACGGGCTATCAGCGCGGCAAGATTCAAGACGAATCGATGCACTACGAAATGCTCAAGCACACCGGCGAGTACCCCATCATTGGCGTCAACACCTTTCGCAATCCCAAGGGCGATGAGGTGCTAGAGAAGCTCGAGTTGGCTCGCTCTACCGAAGAAGAGAAAAAATCCCAACTCGACCGTCTGCACGTATTCCACGCCAAGTACGCCACAGAATCACCCGCCATGCTGGCCCGCTTGCAGAAAGCCGTGATTCACAACGACAACGTGTTTGAAGTGTTGATGGACGCCGTGCGCGTTTGCTCACTGGGTCAAATTACCAACGCCCTGTTTGAGGTGGGCGGTCAGTACCGTCGTAACATGTAAGCATGAACATTCTTTTCATCGTCGACCCACTCGCCTCCTTCAAGATCAAGAAGGACACCAGTTTTGCCATGATGCGCGAGGCGCAAAAGCGCGGCCATCAGGTCTCTGCTTGCGAAGTACCGCACATTCAATGGCAACAAGGCGAGTGCGTCAAAGCCGCGGTGCAAGACTTGCGGTTGACGGGCGATGCCCACGCTTGGTTCGAAGTGACAGCGTCACGCACTGCATGGCTCAAAGACTTTGACGCCATCGTCATGCGCAAAGACCCGCCCTTCGATTCTGAATTTTTTTACGCGACCCACATGCTCAGCCAGGCCGAGCGCGAAGGCGCCAAGGTGTTCAACAAACCTGCGGCTTTGCGCAACCACCCCGAAAAATTGGCCATCATGGAGTTTCCCCAATTCATTGGGCCAACTTTGGTGACACGCTCTGCACAGGCTGTCAAAGCCTTCCATGTCGAGCACAAAGACATCATCTTGAAACCGCTGGATGGCATGGGCGGTATGGGCATTTTTCGGGTCGGTGCCGATGGCATGAATTTAGGTTCCATCATTGAAACCTTGAACTTAGACGGTGCCCAATCGGTCATGGTGCAAAAGTTTATTCCTGCCATTGCACAAGGCGACAAACGTGTGCTCATCATTGGCGGCAAGCCTGTGCCCTTCTGCTTGGCCCGCATTCCTCAAGGCGGTGAAGTGCGTGGCAATTTGGCAGCCGGCGGGAAAGGTGTGGCGCAGCCTCTGAATGACAACGACCGCGCCATTGCAGAAAGCGTGGGCGCAGTGTTGGCACCGCGTGGCCTGCTTTTAATTGGCCTCGATGTCATTGGCACCCATGTGACCGAAATCAACGTCACCAGCCCGACTTGCTTCCAAGAAATTTTTGATCAAACGGGATGCGATGTGGCGTCAATTTTCATTGACGCATTAGAAGCAGCCCTCCAAGCCGCCCTCCAGTAAAGCCCCTCGATTTAGCCTGCCTTGACCTTCAAACGCCATGCGTGCAACAAAGGCTCGGTGTAACCGCTGGGTTGCGCCTTGCCTTTGAACACCAAATCGCATGCAGCTTGGTAGGCCTTAGACGTTTTGAAATTACCCGCCATCTTTTGGTACAAAGGATCGGCTGCATTTTGCTGGTCCACCACAGCGGCCATGCGCTCCATGGTGGCTTTCACTTGCGCATCGGTCACCACTTTATGTGCCAACCAATTGGCAATGTGTTGGCTGCTGATGCGCAAAGTGGCACGGTCTTCCATCAGGCCCACGCCATGAATGTCGGGCACCTTGGAGCAGCCAACGCCTTGGTCGACCCAGCGCACCACATAGCCCAAGATGCCTTGGGCGTTGTTGTCGAGCTCGTCTTGTTTGTCCTTGGCGGTCCACTCCGCGGCTTGGGCTGAGGTGACCACTGGGAACTGCAGCAACTTGTTCAAAGTTTCTTCGCGCAGATCTTTGCCCCTGTGCTTGGAGATGGTTTTTTCCATCTGCTTTTGCAATGCAGGCACATTCACTTGGTGGTAGTGCATGGCGTGCAAAGTAGCAGCCGTGGGGCTTGGCACCCACGCCGTGTTGGCGCCCGCGTTAGGGTGGCCAATTTTTTGTTTCAGCATGTCGGCCATCAAATCGGGCATGGCCCACATGCCTTTGCCAATTTGGGCACGCCCGCGCAGACCCGCTTGCAAGCCAACCGCCACGTTGGCCTTTTCGTAGGCACCTAACCAAGTGCTGCCCTTGATGTCGCCCTTGCGCATCACGGGGCCTGCTAACATGCAGGTATGCATTTCATCGCCCGTGCGGTCCAAGAAACCGGTGTTGATGAAGGCCACGCGTGATTTGGCAGCGGCAATACAAGCCGCCAAATTGGCACTGGTGCGACGCTCTTCGTCCATGATGCCCAGCTTGACGGTAGAGGGCTTCAAGCCCAACACTTTTTCCACGCGGCCAAACAAGGTGTCGGCAAAACCCACTTCTTTGGGGCCATGCATTTTGGGCTTCACGATGTACACGCTGCCGGTGCGGCTGTTGCGCAAATCAGCACCCTTCTTTTTCTGCAAATCCACCATGGCACACGTGGTGGTAATCATGGCGTCCAGAATGCCTTCTGGAATTTCTTTGTGCGTGCCATCTGCCGCGTTGTACAAAATGGCAGGGTTGGTCATGAGGTGACCCACATTGCGGACAAACAACAAAGAGCGGCCATGCAACACTTCGTGGCCTTTGCCGCTGGGCTTGGTGTACACACGATCACCATTCAAAGTGCGCTTGAATGTTTTGCCACCCTTTTGCACGTCTTCAGCCAAAGTCCCTTGCAAGATGCCGAGCCAATTGCGGTAAGCCAACACTTTGTCTTCGGCATCCACTGCGGCCACAGAGTCTTCTAAGTCAAGAATGGTAGAAAGCGCAGACTCGACCACCAAATCGGACACGCCTGCAGGGTCAGTTTTACCAATGGGGTGTGCAGCGTTGATTTGCAAATCTAAGTGCAAGCCATTGTGCTTGAACAGCAAAGAAGTGGGGGCCTTGGCATCGCCTTGATAACCCACCAACTGCTTGCTATCGACCAAGGTCGTGGTGCCCGACTTCAAGCTCACGACCAACTTGCCACCCTTCACACTGTAGCCCGTGCTGTCAATGTGCGAGCCCTTTTTCAACGGAGCGCAACGGTCGAGCACATAGCGGCAATACTCAATCACTTTGGCGCCGCGCTTGGGGTTGTAACCGGTGCCTTTTTCGCAGCCCTTGTCCTCGCTCAATGCATCGGTGCCATACAAGGCGTCATACAAAGAACCCCAACGTGCGTTGGCCGCATTCAATGCATAACGCGCGTTCAAAATAGGCACCAC
Organism: Limnohabitans sp.; assembly: GCA_044357745.1. Taxonomy (GTDB): domain Bacteria; phylum Pseudomonadota; class Gammaproteobacteria; order Burkholderiales; family Burkholderiaceae_C; genus Limnohabitans_A. Next base: position 8,317 of record JBIKOZ010000014.1, read on the forward strand.
CAACTGGGGGCCCGCCAACACAGCCAACTCCGCGTCCACGTTTTGGGTGGTGGCTTTGGGGCTCTTGGGTTCTGGCACCAAGTAACCAATCGATGACAAATGTTTGCGGTACGCCTTCATGGCTTTGGCATCGCTCACAGGGCCAGGGTGGGCGGTGTGCCATTTGTCCATTTCCAATTGAAGGCGATCGCGTTCGGCCAACAAGGCAATGTTCACGGGTGCCAAGTCTTTCACAATGGCGTCAAAGCCAGACCAAAAAGACTTGCTCTTCACGCCCACCGCTGGCAGCACTTGGTCTTCAATGAAACGGTACAAAGGGGTGGCGACGTGGAGTCCGTGAATGGCAATGCGATCAGTCATGAGAACCTCTTCAAAAAAACAATAAAACGGTTTGGGGTCAGGATGCTGGCTTTTCCCCATCAACAGACTCCACTTTATTCGATGTTTGGCGGTTTATAAATCAGACAAATATCCTTTAACTTGTGACTTTTTTGCAAAGATAACTCCCAAATTCTCTGGAATTAGGGAGAATAGGCATCCATACTCTTGCAACTCTAGAAAGCGGTTTGCACCATGACTCAGCCCATGCCCCTTCCTTACGAAGGCATCCGCGTTGTGGAGTTCACCCACATGGTGATGGGCCCCACTTGCGGCATGGTGTTGGCTGATCTGGGTGCAGAGGTGATCAAGGTCGAGCCCATTGGCCATGGCCGCGAAGGGGACAGTACACGCCAATTGATAGGGTCAGGTGCGGGCTTCTTTCCTTTGTTCAACCGCAACAAAAAAAGCTTGGCCCTTGATTTGCAAACGCCTGAGGGCAAAGAGGCCGCGCTTCGCTTGATCGCCACCGCCGACATCGTGAGCGAAAACTTCAAGGCGGGCACCATGAAGAAACTGGGTCTCGACTACGAGACTTTGAAAAAACTCAATCCGCGTTTGATCTATGTTTCCCTCAAAGGTTTTCTGCCGGGTCCTTACGAGCATCGAACCGCCTTAGACGAGGTGGTGCAAATGATGGGGGGGCTGGCCTACATGACAGGCAGGCCTGGCGACCCTTTGCGCGCAGGCGCCAGCGTGAACGACATCATGGGTGGCATGTTTGGCGCCATGGGCGCCATGGCGGCCTTGGCACAGCGCACGCAAACAGGCTTAGGCCAAGAAGTCCAAAGCGCCTTGTTTGAAAACAATGTGTTGTTGGTAGCGCAGCACATGCTGCAATATCAAGTCACAGGCAAAGCCGCAGAGCCCATGCCTGCCCGAATTTCTGCTTGGGCCATTTACGATGTATTTGAGGTGAAAGACGGCGAACACATATTTTTAGCCGTGGTCAGTGACACCGCATGGAAAGTGTTTTGCGAGGTTTTTGATTTTGCAGATTTGCTGTCAGACCATCGACTCACCTCCAACAACGCTCGCGTGCAAGAGCGTTCTTGGTTGATCCCCTTGTTGCGAGAAAGATTGTGTGTGCATTCCTCGGCACACTTGAGCGAAGTGTTTGAAAAAAATGCACTGCCCTACGCACCCATCATTGCACCCCATGAGCTGTTAGACGACATTCACTTGAAGGCAACAGGTGGCTTAGCGCCACTTGCAATGAACGATGGCCAGGAAATTCAAACCGTGTTGCTGCCGCTGACCTTGAATCACAAACGACTGAAGGTTCGATCGCCCGTGCCTCGTTTGGGTGAGCACAACACAGAAATTCTGAGCGGCTTGGGCTACGACACTCAGCAAATTGAAAAGTTGGGTGCGTCATTGCCAGAAACTTTGAATCAACACATCAATGCGCCAGCGCGGAAAGGCTGAACATGGACAAGCTCAAAGTTTTTGAATCCTTCGTTTCTGTGGCCACACGCGGCAGTCTGAGTGCTGCGGCACGCGCTGAAGGGGTGGCGCCGGCCATCATGGGCCGCCGCTTGGATGCACTCGAATCACACCTGGGAGTAAAGTTGTTGTTGCGAACGACGCGCCGCATCAGTCTGACCCATGAAGGCAGTGCTTTTTTAGAGAACTGCCAACGGCTTCTCAGCGATGTCGCTAATGCTGAGGACAGCGTTTCAGCGGGCGGGCTGAAGGCCAGCGGGCATTTGCGAATTACGGCGCCGGCCGGGTTTGGGCGCAGACACGTAGCGCCCTTAGCACCCTTGTTTCATGCGCAAAATCCTGAGGTCAAAATTTCTTTGAACTTAAGCGATCGGGTGATTGATTTAGCGGCAGAGGGCTTTGACTTTGCCGTCAGAGTCGGCGACTTACCAGACTCCACTCTGGTGAGCGTTCGACTGGCCGACAACCGCAGACTGTGCGTGGCCACGCCAGCCTATTTAGCCCAGCACGGCACCCCAAAGCACCCTTCCGACTTGTTACAACACAGCTGCCTCACCCTGTCGAGCGACGCCTCGCAAACCAGAGGCTGGGCCTTCAAGGTCAACCACCCAGACTCCCCCGAAGGCCCTGAGGTCATGTACCTGCGGCCCCATGGCCCCCTAGATTGCTCCGATGGGCAGGTTTTACACAGTTGGTGCCTTGAAGGCATGGGCATTGCATGGCGCAGCACGTGGGAGGTCGAAAACGACATTCAGTCGGGCCAACTGGTGGAAGTTTTGGCCGATTTTGCCGCGCCTCCCAATGGCATTTATGGCGTTTTCCCACAACGCAAGCACTTGCCCCTTCGATTGCGCCTTTGGATCGACTTTTTAAAGCATCAATACAGCCTGCCCGCAACTTGGCAAAGCGCCCCGTAAAATCGGGGGATGCTCTCAGCCAAACAAGAATTACTTTCGGCCCTCGCTGCCGAACTCGAACGCCTGCACCCCGGTGCTGGCGCCAAGGCCACTTTTGAGTCGCCCAAGGTGGCCGCGCATGGCGATTTAGCCTGTACGGCGGCCATGCACTTGGCCAAACCCTTGGGACAAAACCCCCGACAAGTGGGTGAAGCCTTGCGGACATCGCTCATGGCCACGCCCGCTTTCAACCAATGGGTAGCGAGCATCGACATTGCGGGCCCTGGCTTTTTAAACCTTCAACTCAAACCCAGCGCCAAACAAGCAGTGATCCAAGAAGTGCTGCATGCAGCGTCTTGCTTCGGCCAGCAAACTGAGCGCAAGGAAAAGGTCTTGGTGGAGTTTGTGTCGGCCAATCCAACCGGTCCCTTGCACGTGGGTCATGGCCGTCAAGCCGCCCTGGGCGATGCCATTTGCAATTTGTTTACAACACAAGGCTGGTCTGTTTACCGCGAGTTTTATTACAACGACGCGGGCGTGCAAATCAACACCTTGGCCACATCCACGCAATTGCGCGCCCAAGGCTTCAAGCCAGGTGATGCAGCGTGGCCCAGCGGTGAAAACGCCGCCGCCTACAACGGCGACTACATCCTAGACATTGCGCAAGATTTCTTGGCGAAGAAAACGGTCAAGTCTGACGACCGTGAATTCACGGGCAGTGGCGACCTGAATGATCTGAATGGCATGCGCGAATTTGCGGTCGCCTATTTGCGCCACGAGCAAGACCTTGACTTGAAAGCCTTCGATGTCAAGTTTGACAACTACTACCTTGAGTCCAGCCTTTACACCAGCGGCCGCGTTGACGCCGCAGTGAAGAAGCTTGAAGAAGCCGGCAAGACTTACGAACAAGATGGCGCGCTGTGGCTCAAGTCCACCGACTATGGTGACGACAAAGACCGCGTGATGCGCAAAGGCGACGGCACCTACACCTACTTTGTGCCCGACGTGGCCTACCACATCACCAAGTGGGAACGCGGCTTCACCAAGGTGATCAACATTCAAGGCACCGACCATCACGGCACCATTGCACGCGTGCGTGCTGGCTTGCAAGCCGCTGCTGCGGGCATTCCTGAAGGCTACCCAGATTACGTGTTGCACACCATGGTGCGCGTGATGCGCGGCGGTGTGGAAGTGAAAATTTCGAAACGCGCAGGCAGCTATGTCACCCTGCGAGATCTGATTGAGTGGACCAGCAAAGATGCGGTGCGCTTCTTCTTGCTCAGCCGCAAGCCCGATACCGAATACGTGTTCGACATTGATTTGGCCTTGGCCAAAAACAACGACAACCCGGTGTATTACGTGCAATATGCCAACGCACGCATTCATTCCATTTTGCGCACTTGGGGCGGCGATATGACCACCTTGGCGAAAGCTGATTTGTCCAACTTAGACCATTCCAAAGCGCAAGCTCTGATGCTGCTGCTGGCCAAATATCCAGAGATGTTGACTGCTGCAGCACAAGACTTTGCCCCCCACGATGTGACCTTTTATTTGCGCGACTTGGCGGCGAGCTATCACAGCTACTACGATGCCGAACGCATTTTGGTCGAAGACGAAAATCTCAAATTGGCACGCTTGGCATTGGTTGCGGCCTGCGCACAAGTCTTGCAAAATGGCTTGAAAATTTTGGGTGTATCGGCACCTGAGCAGATGTAACGCATACTTTCCCTATTCACAACGGCCTCCCACTTTCAGCAATACCTAGAGAGCACTCCACAACATGTCCCACTCCAACCTTCAAAGCCAGCGCGGGGGCACCTTGCTGGGATTTATTCTGGGACTGGTCATTGGACTGACTGTGGCCCTTGGCGTGGCCATGTATGTGACCAAAGTCCCCATGCCCTTCAGCAATAAAAATCTCAGTCGGTCTGCTGAACAAGATGCGGTCGAAGCGCAAAAAAACAAAGATTGGAACCCCAACGGTGCGCTTCAAGCCAAACCTGCGGCGCCACCTGAAGGCAGTGCAGAAGGTGCTGCTGGCGCGCCTGCTGCGCCTGGAGCGCCTGGTATGCCTGGTATGCCTGGTATGCCTGGTATGCCTGGTGCAGCCAGCAATTCAGCCATCACGCCCTCCCCCAGCGCCCCCGCAGTGGCAGCTGACCCCTTGGCCGATCTGGCCAAAAACAAATCGGCTGTCAGCACCCCACCCCCTGCAGCGGCCACGCCACAACCTGCAGCTGGCAAAACCACCAACAACACCGATCCCTTCACTTATTTTGTTCAAGCGGGCGCTTATAAATCGGCTGCCGACGCAGATGCCCAAAAAGCAAAGTTGTCCATGATGGGCA
>JBIKOZ010000210.1:0-3859 GCA_044357745.1 Limnohabitans sp.
GTATCGCCGTGGGCAATGATTTTGCCAATCATGGAGTCGTAATTGGGGGGCACAAAGTAATTGTTGTAGATGTGCGAGTCAACCCGAATACCGGGACCCCCAGGTGCATGCCAAGTTGTGATGCGGCCTGGCGAAGGTGTGAACTTGAATGGATCTTCCGCATTGACACGACACTCAATGGCGTGGCCACGAATTTCAATTTGGCGCTGCGTAAAAGGAAGCTTTTCACCGGCCGCCACCATGATTTGTGTTTTCACAATGTCGATGCCCGTCACCCACTCCGTCACGGGGTGTTCCACTTGCACTCGTGTGTTCATTTCGATGAAATAGAACTCACCGTTTTCGTAAAGGAACTCGAAAGTTCCAGCGCCCCGGTAGCCAATCTTCTTACACGCTGCCACACAACGCTCGCCGATTTTATCGATCAGCTTGCGGGGAATGCCAGGCGCGGGTGCTTCTTCAATGACTTTTTGGTGGCGGCGTTGCATGGAGCAATCACGTTCACCCAAATAAACAACATTTCTGTGCTTATCGGCCAAGATTTGAATTTCAATGTGCCGTGGATTTTGTAAGTATTTTTCCATGTAGACCGCAGGATTGCCAAAGGCCGCACCTGCTTCTGCCTTGGTCATTTGCACCGCATTGATCAGCGCTGCTTCGGTGTGGACCACACGCATGCCACGGCCACCCCCACCCCCAGCGGCTTTAATGATGACGGGATAGCCAATGCTTTTGGCAATGCGACGCACGACCACGGCATCGTCGGGCAATTCGCCTTCAGATCCTGGCACGCAAGGCACGCCTGCTTTGATCATGGCTTGCTTGGCCGACACCTTGTCGCCCATGATACGAATGGATTCTGGTGTTGGCCCAATGAATTGGAAACCGCTTTTTTCGACCCGTTCGGCAAAGTCTGCGTTTTCACTCAAGAATCCGTAGCCAGGGTGAATGGCTTCGGCGTCCGTGACTTCTGCTGCCGAAATAATGGCCGGCATATTGAGATAGCTTAAGTTTGAGGCGGCGGGTCCAATACAAACAGCTTCTTCAGCCAATTTGACGTATTTAGCCTCTTTATCGGCTTCGGAATAAACCATGACCGCTTTGATACCGAGTTCACGGCATGCACGCTGAATTCGCAGTGCAATTTCGCCGCGATTCGCAACCAGAATTTTCTTGAACATAAGAAGCCCGGTTGATTATTCGATGGTGTACAGGGCTTGGCCGTATTCAACAGCTTGACCGTTTTCACACAGCACTTGTTTCACAGTGCCGGCTTTGTCGGATTCAATTTCGTTCAAAATTTTCATCGCCTCAATGATGCAAAGGGTTTGGCCTTCTTTCACGGTGTCGCCCACCTGAACAAATGGCGCGGCACCTGGGCTGGAGGAGCGGTAGAAAGTGCCCACCATGGGAGACTTGACTGTGTGGCCAGCGGCCAAGGCCTCGGCTGCCACAGCCGCAGCGGTGACAGCGGCGGCATCGGCAATTTCGGTTGCCGTGGGGGCAAGGGCGGGTGCAGCAACAAGCGGTGCTGACGCAGGAACCATCACCTGCTGGGTTGACATGGGCATGCCAGAAATACTTGCACCTTTGACAATTCGAACCTTGCCTTCAGCCTCTGTGATTTCTAGTTCAGTGACATTCGAGTCAGAAACCAAGTCAATCAAGGTTTTAAGTTTGCGCAAATCCATGTTACCCCCTGTGTTTGCCTGCGGAAAGGCTGAATTTACACTAAAAACACATCTAAATAGCTACAAATGCTATCAATTCTCATATTTAGAAATGCTTTCATAGGGCCAATGAGGCTGCGCGGGGCTTTAAATCACTCGTTTCAGCCAAGCATCAAGATCTTTTTGATCTAATTTGCCTGCTTTTTTCGCTAAAAGCATGCCTTTTGCATCAAAAATGACGCTAAAGGGCAAAACACTTTGAGCATTGCCAAGTGTTTTACCCAACTCAGTGCCATTGAATCCAGCCAGGCCAACGGAAAAGCTCAATGGTTTCTGCCCCAAATAGCGTCTGACCATGCTGGGCTGATCAACTGCCAAACCGACAACTTGAAGAGATTTAGATTTATTTTCTTGAAAGAAGGCGTCAATTAGCGGCAGTTCTTCAATACATGGCGGACACCAAGTGGCCCAAAAGTTAACCAACAAAGGCTTGCCACGCAACTCACGCATCGACAAGGTGCCGCCTTCGGGTTTTTCAAATTCTTGCGCCCAAAAATTGACCACGGCTTCGTCCATCACCCCATGCGGTTGGAATTTTTGCCACGCCGCCACGGCGCCCGTCAGTCCAGCTGCCACGCCAAGCCCGGCCATTACCCACTGACGCCGACCCATCAATGGGGCCGAAGCGTCAAGGCGGTCGTTGCCATGAGGCTGGGTCACTTCCGCAACTGATGCTTTATTTTCATTAACTTCGTTCTTCATGCCGATATCATGCCTCAATTAATCGCCTAAGCGCATTCACGTCACCTCTGGGTGAGCGGCCTTGTGCGTCCGCTTTTAATGCACCGCGAATCCCATCAAAATCATTGATCAGCAAGTGCACGCCAATTTCCTCACCGAGTTCTTCGCAATGGCTGTGCACACTCAAGGCCTCGACGAGCTCACCTTGAAGCCCACTGACCGAGCGAGCTTCAAAATCAACCCCTTTGTTGATCAGCTCAATTTCTGCCGCTTTGGTGTCATCGCAAAACAACTGCAAGTAAATGTCAGACAAGCGCGTTGCCGTTCCGTGCCACACAGCGCCTCCCAGATAAGGTCGGAATTCTGCCAAGCGGGTCATCCACACCAATGCATGCCTTCGTAAAGCCAGCAATTCTTTTGGCTGAGTTTCAGCACAAAAAATTTCAAGGTATTCCCGAACCTGGGCTTCAACTTGATCGTTATGGGGCAATGGGGTTCGAGGCGGGAGGCCCAAGACTTTCAAGGCGCGCTTTTTGGCAGGGCCATATTCCAAGCCCTCCTCGACAACCCATTGGGCGGCCGAAGCTGCAATTTCATCTGTCAAATCTGTCATCTCACCATTGTGCACCGCCTAAAATGCCCTTATGCATATTCATATTTTGGGCATCTGCGGAACCTTCATGGGCGGCTTGGCCGCATTGGCCAGAGAAGCCGGTCACCGGGTCACGGGTTGTGATGCGGGCGTTTATCCCCCCATGAGCCACCAACTGGCGGCTTTGGGCATTGAGTTGATTGAGGGTTTTGGCGTTGACCAAATGAAGCTTAAACCCGATTTGTACGTCATTGGCAATGTCGTCAGCCGAAGCCGACTTGCCACAGGTGAGCCCAAATTTCCCCTGATGGAAGCAATTTTGGAGTCAGGCGCGCCCTACACCAGTGGGCCTCAGTGGTTGTCCGAACATGTCCTCCAAGGGCGCCACGTGATGGCAGTGGCGGGCACCCATGGCAAAACCTCCACCACCTCGATGCTCACTTGGATCTTAGAAGTTGCCGGTCTCAAACCAGGCTTCTTGGTCGGCGGCGTGCCGCTGAACTTTGGTGTCTCCGCCCGACTGGGCGAAGTGGCACCCGGCCATTCGCGCAATTACTTTGTCATTGAAGCCGACGAATACGACACGGCATTTTTTGACAAGCGCAGCAAATTTGTACATTACCGTCCACGCACGGCGCTGCTGAACAATCTGGAGTTTGATCACGCCGATATTTTTGAGGACCTCGAGGCCATCGAAAAACAATTTCACCATTTGGTTAGAACGGTGCCTGGCCAAGGGCGATTGGTGATCAATGGCTTGGAAGAGAGTTTGGCGCGTGTGGTGTCGCAAGGTTGTTGGAGCGAGGTCAGAAGCTTTGGCGCAGCCGTGAGTGACTTCACAGCCCACGGCAAGCCC
>JBIKOZ010000211.1:0-3849 GCA_044357745.1 Limnohabitans sp.
AACACAAGCCCGACTTGATCGTTCCAGAAATTGAAGCCATTCGCACTGAAGTTTTGCTGGATGTCGAAAAAGAAGGCTTCGAGGTCATTCCTAGCGCCCGTGCCGCCAACCTCACCATGAACCGCGATCGAATTCGCGATGTGGCTGTGGGTCTGGGTGTGCGCACGGCCAAATTCAACTACGCAGAATCGAGCGAAGCGCTATTGTCACAAGCCAAAGCCATTGGTTTTCCGGTGGTCATCAAGCCTGTCATGAGTTCGTCTGGCAAAGGCCAAAGTGTTGCCAAAACGGAAGCCGATATTCAGTCAAGCTGGGACTACGCTTGCGCTGGCATGCGAGGTGATCGAAAGAAAGTCATCGTTGAAGAATTCATCAACTTCGAATTTGAAATCACCCTCTTGACCATCCGTCAACGCCATGGCAAAACGTTGTTCTGCCCACCGATTGGCCATGTACAAGAACGCGGCGACTATCAATACAGCTGGCAACCGCAGCCGATGGCGCCGGATTACTTGAAGGCGGCGCAAGACATGGCCGAGAAAGTCACCGCTGATTTAGGCGGCCCTGGTTTATTTGGCGTGGAGTTTTTCGTCACAGCCAAAGAAGTGATCTTCAGTGAGCTCAGCCCTCGCCCGCATGACACTGGCATGGTCACCTTGATCAGTCAGAATCTCAGCGAATTTGATTTGCACGCTCGTGCAGTGTTGGGCTTGCCTATTCCCCATATCGAGGCGTTTGAAGGGGCCAGTGCGGTCATTCTCGCTGACAGAGAGGGCAAAAACCCAAGCTATTCTGGCGTGTCTGCAGCTTTGCAAGAGCCCAATGTCGATGTGCGCATCTTTGGTAAACCCACGACACGCCCGTTTAGAAGAATGGCAGTGGCATTGGCCAAAGGCGACAGGGCCTTAGAAAGAGCGAGAGCTGCAGCTGCCAAGATCAGCGTTCACGTGTCCTAAATTGAAAAGCCAACACAAAGGGGGCTGGTCAAACATCTCAAGCCCCCTTGTTCGCCAATTCATTACTTCACTTCAGTGATGAATTTGTCCTTGGTGCGTCGAACTTTCTTCATGTTCACCAACCAATCTTTGTCGGCTTCACGATAGCCTAATGGCAAAAGAACAGTGCTTCGCAAACCAAGCGCTGAAAATCCCAATATTTCATCGACGGCGGCAGGCGTGAATCCTTCCATAGGGGTCGCGTCAACTTCTTGCTCTGCAGCAGCAATCAAGGCTGTGCCCAAGGCAATGTAAGACTGCTTGGCGGCGTGTTGAAAGTTGGCTTCAGCGCCTCTGGCGGGGTAGTTTTGCAACAACATCTTGCGATAATTTTCAGCACCTTCGTTCACAAAACCGCGCACTTCATTGTTGTAGTCAAACATCATGTTGATGCGATCTGCTGTGTAGTCATGCCAAGCCGCAAATACCAACAAATGCGAGCCTTCGGTGATTTGCGCTTGGTTATTGGCCGCAGCTTGAATCTTGGCACGAGTTTCAGGATGGGTGATCACAAACACTTCGAAGGGCTGCAGACCACTTGATGTCGCCGTCAAGCGAATGGCTTCTAAAATTCGCTGCACTTTCTCTTCTGGTACGGACTTGCTAGGGTCCATTTTTTTGGTGGCATATCGCCAGTTGAGGGCTTTGATCAAATCCATCTTTGTCCATCCAAATTAAAAAAAACGACCTCCAAGTGTAAACGGACTGCAACGCCATGACTTGAGTCACAAACAAGACCCCAACGCTTAGACCTGCGGTTTGAAACAGTTAGGATGATCTTTATGATCAACTGGCTTGCACTTTTGGCGACACTTTTCATCCAAGCCATGGTCGCCATGGCCTTGCTAACCCTGCCTGTCATGGCCCCAGTGGCCGCTAAAGACTTGAGTGTTTCGCCCGCACTGGTAGGTTTGTACGTGGCGATTACTTATATCGGCGCCATGTTTTCCAGCCTCACATCGGGCACCACAGTGAGCCGCTTAGGCCCTATCAGGGTCAGCCAACTGGGGCTTTTTCTTTGTGCCGTAGGCCTCTGCTTGTGCGCCATTCCTTGGTTGCCCGCGATTGGTTTGGGCGCATTGCTCATTGGCTTGGGCTATGGACCCATTACCCCAGCAAGCTCACAAATTTTGGCCAGAACCACGGCCCCTGATCAAATGGCATTTGTTTTTTCTCTCAAACAAACTGGTGTTCCTGTCGGCGCCATGATGGCAGGCGCCATCGTGCCTTCACTCATGCTTGGCATTGGTTGGCATTGGACCTTGGTTGCGGTGGCCATGGCATGCGTCTTCAGCGCCGCTTTATCGCAACCTTTGCGTGAGTCCCTGGACGATTTGCGGCAGGCCAATTTACCTTTTCAACTGGGCGCCCTCACCCTCCCCATCCGGATGGTGCTTGGCCATCGCGCCTTGGCCACCATGGCCGCTTGTTCGTTCATGTTTTCAATGGTGCAATTGTCACTCACCACTTATCTGGTGACTTATCTTCATGATGATTTAGCTTACGGCTTGGTGAGCGCTGGACTGCTATTGTCGGTCACGCAAATGGGAGGAATTGGCGGTCGCATTGTTTGGGGAGTAATCGCCGACAAGTGGCTGAGTGCGCAAAAGGCGCTGGCTTTGTTGGCGATATTGATGGCCCTGAGCTCAATGGCCACAGCGTTGTTATTGCCCATTTTGCCCATGTGGGGCATCTGGATCATATTGATTTTGTTTGGCGCTTCGGCCATTGGCTGGAACGGTGTCTATTTGGCCGAAGTTGCCAGACAAGCCCCCGAGGGAAAAGCCAGCATGGCTACTGGCGGCACACTCACCTTCACTTTTTTAGGCGTGGTGATTGGCCCCCCTATTTTTGGGGTGCTCTCCACAATATTTGGCACCTACCGAGCAGGCTTTCTGGCGTTGGTCGTGACGTCAAGCTTGTGTGCTTGGGTGCTATTCCGGTTAAAGACTGGCAATACACCTTCCAGCGGCTGAGCCATAACTTCGGCCCATCAGTTTGACAAGTCCCGAATGCAGTCAACACCTTTTTCGGCAATCATGAAGGTCGGCGCATTGGTGTTACCCGTCACAAGGTGGGGCATGATGGACGCATCAATCACGCGTAAATTTTGTAGGCCATGCACACGCAACTTCGCATCAACCACAGCCAATGGATCGGTTGAAGGACCCATCTTGCAGGTGCCAACAGGGTGGTATTCCGTATCGGAGTGGTCACGCAAGAAGTTTGCAATTTGCGTTGTGTCATTTCGATCCACAGGGTAAATCATGGGGCCCCTGTAGCTTGAAAGTGCATTGGATGACATCACATCCAGTCCCAATTGAGTGCCCAAAATCATGGTGTCAATGTCATCCGGATCTTTGAAAAATGCGGGGTCGATGAGCGGCTTTTCCATGGGGTTCTTGCTGGCCAGGGTGAGACTGCCTTTGCTCTTAGGCCGCATGAGTGTGACATGCAAGGTGTAACCGTGACCCCAATGCATTTTGCGAGCATGATCGTCCACCACACCGGTGCAAAGTGCCAACTGAATATTGGGATGGTCTTGATTGCCTTCAGTTGAAACAAATCCCTGAGTTTCAGAAACGTTGGAAGTGACCCAACCCGTTCGCTTTGAACGCCATTCAAAAATAGCCTTGATGAAATTCCAAGTACCCCTGAGTGAATAGCCCATGGCCTCATTGATCTTTTGAGTTTTATAAATCAAAACCGTGGTGACATGGTCCTGCAAGTTCTGGCCCACACCAGGAAGTTCGTGCACCAATGGAATGCCAAGATCTTGCAAGTGAAGTGCAGGACCCACGCCTGACAGCATTAAGAGCTGAGGTGATCCGAACGCACCACTTGAAAGAATCAC
>JBIKOZ010000213.1:0-3841 GCA_044357745.1 Limnohabitans sp.
AAGTGTTATTCACCTCACTTACTGCTGTTTCAGTAAATGCTGTTGTGAAAGTAGCTGTTTTAGTAGACACGTTCAAAGTGTTGTAGTTGTCAACATATGTTCCTAACCCCTTTGAAGTGTTATTGGAAAAGTCCATTGACACAATTAAGTTAGTTCCGACATCACTAAGAGTAGCCCATTTAGCAGCGTAGCCACTGCTGTTCCGAGTAAGCATACAACCGAATTGAGCCGATAGACCTGATGCGTTTGTTACCGCATGTGCTGTCTTTACATCGTGAGTGAATGCAAAGTATGTTCCTACAACTAAAATAAAGCCTACGACAATTTTTTTGTCTAAGCGAAGATTGAGTTTTTTTATTTTTTGAGCTTTCTTAAGATAGTTGATTTTTGAGCTTGATATGGTTCGGAAATACTTTGCAAAAACAATCTGCTGTTGTCGATTAGCAAACTTGATTAGTTTTTGAAAATTATTGAAATTATAAATATTTCTAGTTTTGAGTCAACAAGGCAGTGCCGTTGTGAGCAAGATAGAGCGGGCGGTGACTAACCCCTCAATAGAAATTCTTCTTAAACTTGCCAATCAATTAGATGTCGATTTGAACGACTTATTCGCAAATTAGCTTCTTGTGTGGGTGGGAGGCAGCCACAAACGCTGGAGAAAGTGAGCTACCCCTCCCCCCCTATGTCGCCGTTCTTAGTACAAAACTAAAGCAGGAAAAATAAGACAAATCGTCACCCAGAAAACCTGAGTTTCAATACATTTTCAATACTTGGGGATTTAAGTTAGTGACGGCTTATGTTTTAAGCCTTTGAATGTTGGTAGGCGCGATTGGACTCGAACCAACGACCCCCACCATGTCAAGGTGGTGCTCTAACCAGCTGAGCTACGCGCCTACAAATTCAGCCCGCATTGTAGCACCAAAAATGAGGTCGTTTTCCCTACAAAACAGGCTCAGTTTCGCTTGACCAACCCCACGCCAGAGACCGCCTTCACACTTTGCATCACTTTTTTCAAGAGAGACGCATCGGCCACCTCTACCGTGAAGGTCATCCAAGCGATGCCCTTTACGGACTGGGTTTGCACCCCCACCACGTTCATTTTTTCTTTGGCAAACACTTCTGAAATGTCACGAAGCAAGCCCTGCCGATCGGAAGCCTCTACAGAAACCTCGACCGGATACAACAATGTCTGACCTGGCTTGTGCACCCCCCAACGCACTTCAATGACCCGCTCGCCATTTTTGGCAAGCAGCGACTGAAAGGTTCGGCAGTCATCACGGTGAATGCTCACGCCCCTGCCGCGAGTGACAAAGCCGCTGATGGCATCGGGCGGCGCGGGTCGGCAACATTTGGACAACTGCGTGAGCAATGAATCAACCCCCACCACCAACACGCCCGATTGCAATTTGGGCGGCACTGCGCGAGATTTTTTCAGCAGTACAAAATCGTCTGGCTGCATCACGGGTTCAGGCGGCCTTAAGAACACCTCGATGTTGCGCAGCGAATATTCGTCTTTGCCCACAATTTCAAAAAGCGCTTCTGCCGATTTAAATCCGAGGTCGGAAGCCAAGTCCTCCAACTTCATGGCGGTCTTGCCTTCGCGCTGTAATATTTTTTCTACCGACTCACGACCCTTGGCAATATTTTCATCCGTAATTAGCGCATTGAACCACGCACGCACTTTGGCACGTGCACGGTGACTCACCAAGTAGCCCAATTCCACATTGAGCCAATCGCGTGAAGGGCCGCCCTCTTTCACAGTGCTCACTTCCACCGTCTGACCATTTTGCAATGGCGTGTTCAAAGGAATCATCACGCCATCGGCTTTGGCACCGCGACACCTGTGGCCTAAGTTGGTGTGCACGGTGTACGCAAAATCAATGGGCGTGGCCCCCTTGGGCAGTTCCACAATGGCAGCGTTGGGTGTCAGCACATAGATGCGGTCGTCAAACAACGCGGCATCTGCAATGTCAGCAACCTCTGACGACATCTCGCGCTCCCAAGCCAAGAGTTGTCTCAATACGGCAATCTTGGCGTCGTAATTGCTGTTGGCACTCACGCCCACATAGCCTTTGGCGCCCGCTTCTTTGTAGGCCCAGTGCGCAGCCACGCCATGCTCTGCGTGGGCATGCATGGCTTGCGTGCGAATTTGTATTTCAATGGGCCGTGCTTGATCGTCGCGCACCACTGTGTGCAAAGACTGATAGCCATTTGCCTTCGGCTTGGCAATGTAATCGTCAAACTCTGAGGCAATGGGCGCATAGCGAGCGTGGACCCAACTGAGGGCCTCATAACAATCGGCCACATTGTTCACAATGACGCGCATGGCGCGAATGTCAAACACCTGAGAAAAGTCA
The DNA here is from genome assembly GCA_044357745.1 of Limnohabitans sp. GTDB lineage: Bacteria > Pseudomonadota > Gammaproteobacteria > Burkholderiales > Burkholderiaceae_C > Limnohabitans_A. The sequence continues at coordinate 2,358 of JBIKOZ010000213.1, forward strand.
AGCGACTTACCCCGCATTTTTTTCACAATGCTGTAAATATGCTTGGGGCGTCCCTGCACCACAGCATTGACTTTTTGCAATGCCAATTGGCTTTGTACTTGCTCGCGTAAAGCGTGCATGTTGAGTTCACGCTCGGCACGTTTTTCATCTAACAGATTCGCAATTTTTTTGTAGACATCGGGTTCTAAAAATCGAAAAGACAAATCTTCCAGTTCCCATTTAATTTCCCAAATACCCAGTCGATTGGCCAATGGTGCAAACACTTGAAGCGACTCTTTGGCCAGGCCAGCTGGCACTTCTTTTTTAACACTTGCAAAATACCGCAGCGTTTGCAAACGCGAGGCCAAGCGCAACATGATGACGCGCAAATCTTTGCTGAAGGCCAGCAACATTTTGCGTACGTTTTCAGTTTGCGAACGTGGATCATTTTGCAGCTGCGCAGCCGACGAGGCCGTGCGGGACATGCGCTGCACCTCCACCAACTTGGTGGTTTCAACAGCCAACAGTGCCAGCTCATTGCCAAAGGCTTTGGCAATCACTTCTTGCGGTCGACTCAGGTGCGGGCAGGCATACACCAAATAGCTGGTAGCCTGCACATCGTGACCGCTGTTCATGGTCTCCAAAATGGCAGCCACTGCATCGGCATGGGCGAGCATGTTCTCGCCGGAGTCTAGATAATCACCGGCCAAAAAGGGCTCAGCAAAAGCCCGCGCCCTGGTCAGAACATCGTCGGGGCTCACACTCATGCATGCAACCCTAAAAATTCACGCACGATGTCAATTTGATCTTCATGCGTCAGCGTGGGGGCATGGCCCACGCCCAGAACTGTGGCCACTTGCACGCGCGGGCCACGTTGCTGCATTTCCTGAACAACACTCAAGCTCAACAACTCAGACTGGGCGCCGTGAATGAGCAATGTTTTGCACTGAATCAAATCGTAAACCTGCCAGAGCGCCGCTTCACCCGCTTCGGCTTGGGCCTGGGTCACTGAACGAACAGGCACACCAATGGCCGGGTCGTAATGCAATGTGAAGCTGCCATCTTCCAAGCGCCGCACCATGTTCTGCGACAACGCCAACCATTCTTCAGAGGTGTGCGGCCCAAACGATTTGGAAATTTGCCACATGGCATGGGCCGCTTCTTGAACGGTTTGAAACTTGCCCACCTGCCCCACATAACTTTTCATGTTCAAAATGGAAGACCATGACACCACAGGGCCAATGTCGTTGAGCACCAAACGATGCACAGACGTGGGCAAGGGTTGCGCTGCCAGCAACATGCCAATGACACCGCCCATGCTGGTGCCCACCCAATCTAAGCGCTCAATGGCGCGCTGCGCGTTCAAACTTTGCAACAATACAGCCATGTCGCCCGCATATTGTGCAAACTGATAACCCATCGGGTCTTGCAGCCAATCGCTTTTGCCACGCCCCACCACATCGGGGCAAATGACCCTGACAGATGGCAGATTGGCGGCCTTGGCG
>JBIKOZ010000212.1:0-3841 GCA_044357745.1 Limnohabitans sp.
GGCTCATCTGCTTGAATGTTGCTCAGTGAAACAGGTCGGCAAGCGCTTGCCCAGGATCTGGCGCACGCATGAAAGCTTCGCCCACCAGAAAAGCGTTGACATGGGCGTCTCTCATTTTTTGAACATCGGCGGTCGACAAAATACCGCTTTCGGTGACCAAGATGCGGTCGGCGGGCACATCCTTCAACATACCCAAAGTGGTGTCCAAAGACACTTCGAAAGTACGCAGGTTGCGATTGTTGATGCCCACCAAAGGGGTTTTCAGTTTCAAGGCTCTGTTTAGTTCTTCTGCGTCATGCACTTCCACCAGCACCGCCATGTCCAAACTGCTTGCAATGGCCTCAAGGTCTTTCATCTGTGCATCGTCTAAACAAGCGGCAATGAGCAAGATGCAATCGGCGCCCATGACCCGCGCCTCATAAACTTGATACGGGTCGACCATGAAATCTTTGCGCAAAACGGGCAAATCGCAACTGGCGCGCGCTTGCTTTAAATAATCGACGCTGCCTTGAAAAAACTGTGTGTCGGTCAATACCGATAAACAGGCGGCCCCATGCTCTGCATAACTTTGCGCAATGTCCGCCGGTATGAAGTCGGCACGAAGCACGCCCTTCGAGGGGCTGGCCTTTTTGATCTCTGCAATCACAGCAGCTTGGTTGTTGGCCATTTTTTGGCGCATGGCGCCCACGAAATCACGCGTCAATACGCGGCTCTCAGCATCAGCACGAACGAGCGCCAATGATTTTTTTCTAGAAGCCAGTGAAATTTCTTCATGCTTCACTGCAACAATTTTTTTCAGGATGTCGCTCATGTCGCAACGCCCGCTTTCTGCGTGAAGGCAATGAATTGTTCCAGCTTCTGTTTCGCCGCACCCGACTCAATCGCCTGCCGCGCCAGCACAATGCCCTCCTTGATAGAAGTCGCCACATTGGCCGCATACAGCGCCGCACCCGAATTCAGAATCACAATGTCGCGGGCTGCACCCAGCTCGTTGTTCAAAACGCCGCGCACGACCGCTTGCGACTCTTCCGGTGTTTCAACGCGTAACGCGCGATTGCTCACCATGGGCATGCCAAAGTCTTCGGGATGAATTTCGTATTCAGTGATTTGACCGTCTTTCAATTCACCCACCAAAGTGGCCGCGCCCAAACTGACCTCGTCCATGCCGTCGCGGCCATAGACCACCAGTGCGTGCTCTGCACCCAGTCTTTGCAAGGCGCGAATTTGAATACCCACCAAATCAGAATGAAACACGCCCATCAAAATATTAGGGGCACCAGCAGGGTTGGTCAAGGGTCCCAAGATGTTGAAGATGGTTCTCACACCCAACTCCTTGCGAATCGGCGCGACATTTTTCATGGCAGGGTGATGATTGGGGGCGAACATAAAACCAATGCCCACATCCTGCACGCACTTGGCAATCAAGGCTGGCGACAAGTTGATATTGGCGCCCAAGCTTTCGAGCACATCGGCACTGCCCGACTTGCTGCTCACACTTCGGCCGCCATGCTTGGCTGTTTTAGCGCCCGCCGCAGCCGCCACAAACATCGAGCAGGTGGAAATATTGAATGTGTGCGAGCCATCTCCGCCAGTGCCCACAATGTCAACCAAATGACGGGTGTCGGGGATGTGAACTTTGTTGGAAAACTCGCGCATCACTTGTGCGGCTGCGGTGATTTCACCAATGGTTTCTTTCTTCACGCGCAAGCCCGTGATGAACGCCGCCGTCATGACAGGCGACATCTCGCCGGTCATGATCATGCGCATGATCTTGAGCATCTCGTCGTGAAAGATTTCGCGATGTTCAATGGTTCGCTGAAGTGCTTCGTGTGCGGTGATTGGCATTGGGGCCTCTTGATGGTTTGTCATGTCAATTTGATTTATTCGGAAGGATCGCACATTCAATGGGCGTCCAAAAAGTTTTGAAGCAGGGCATGGCCATGCTCGCTCAGGATGGACTCAGGGTGAAACTGCACACCCTGAATGGCCAAGCTTTGGTGGCGCACGCCCATGATTTCACCATCTTCTGTCCAAGCAGTCACCTCCAATTCGGCGGGGCATGTGCGCCGCTCAATGGCCAATGAGTGATAACGGTTGACTGTGAATTTTTCTGGCAGGTGACGAAATACGCCCACTTGCTTGGTTTGAATGAGGCTGGTTTTACCGTGCATCAATTGTTGCGCACGAATGATTTTTCCGCCAAATGCGGCGCCAATACTCTGATGGCCAAGGCAGACCCCCAAGATGGGGAGCTTGCCCGCAAAGTGTTGAATCGCTGCCACCGAGATGCCCGCCTCAACAGGCGAACACGGTCCTGGCGAGATCACCAATCGGTCAGGTTTTCTTTCAGCAATGCCTTCGAGTGTGATTTCGTCGTTTCTAAAAACTTCAACGTCAGCACCCAGTTCGCCAAAGTATTGAACAAGGTTGTATGTGAAAGAGTCGTAGTTGTCGACCATCAACAATTTAATTTTTTTCATGTTGATCACGCCAAGCCTTCCTCAACCAGCTCACTGGCGCGCAGCAATGCGCGCGCCTTGTGTTCGGTTTCTTTCCATTCCATTTCTGCCACAGAATCGGCCACCACACCTGCTGCGGCCTGCACATACAAAACTTGGTCCTTGATGATGCCTGTGCGAATGGCAATGGCCACATCCATGTCACCCGCATAACTCAAGTAGCCGCAGGCGCCACCATAAACACCGCGTTTGGTCGGTTCGAGCTTATCGATCAACTCCATGGCGTGAACTTTGGGTGCGCCTGTGAGCGTGCCGGCAGGGAATGTGGCCTTCAGCACATCCATGTTGGTCATGCCTTCATTCAAGATGCCTTCCACATTGCTCACAATGTGCATCACATGGCTGTAACGCTCCACCACAAAGGCTTCCGTCACTTTGACAGAACCTATTTTGGCGATGCGGCCAATGTCGTTGCGGGCCAAATCAATGAGCATCACATGTTCTGCACGCTCTTTCGGATCGTTGACCAACTCCAGCTCTGCTGCTTTGTCTTTTTCTGGCGTTGCACCGCGGGGGCGTGTACCTGCCAAGGGTCGAATCGTGACTTTGACGCCTTCTTCTGTTTGTTCTTGTCGCACCAAAATTTCAGGGCTCGCGCCGACCACATGAAAGTCGCCAAAATTGTAGAAGTACATGTAGGGGCTCGGATTGAGTGACCTCAACGCACGGTACAAAGAGAGCGGGCTTTCGGTATAGCGTTTCTTAATTCGCTGCCCGACTTGAACTTGCATGAAGTCCCCCGCAGCAATCAGTTCTTTGGCCGCTTCAACCGCTTTTAAATAGTCTTCTTTTTTGAATTCGCGCTCTGCAGGATACGTTTGCGTTGAATGCACGTTGGGGGCACTGACTGAATATTTCAGTTGCTCTTTCAGTTCACGAAGACGTTTCTTGGCTTGGACATAGGCCTCTGAGGTGCCGGGATCGGCATACACAATCAAGTACAACTTGCCTGACAAATTGTCGATGACGGCCAACTCTTCGCATTGCAATAACAAAATATCTGGGGTGCCCAAACTGTCTGGGGGACATGATTTTTCAAGCTTCTTTTCGATATAACGCACGGCATCGTAGCCAAAGTATCCCGCCAAACCGCCACAAAATCGGGGCAAGCCTGGACGCAAAGCGACTTTGAATCTCTTTTGGTATTGCGCAATGAAGTCCAGCGGATTGCCTTCGGCAGTCTCCACGACCAGGCCATCGGTCACGACTTCTGTTCGCGCCTCTTTACCAAAACCGCGGGCTTGCAACAGGGTGCGCGCCGGAAGACCTATGAAACTGTAGCGGCCAAAGCGTTCACCCCCAACCACTGATTCCAGCAGGAA
>JBIKOZ010000214.1:0-3824 GCA_044357745.1 Limnohabitans sp.
CCAGCCTTCCACTTCGCGCATCAACTCTTCAGGTTGGCGACCTTCACTGGAAATCATTTTGCCAATCGAGATGTCCACAATGCCCGGCCTCTTGATAAATGCTTTGGTGGGCCAGCACTTGGCCGACGTCACCGCAATGGGAATCACCGGAACGCCCGCCTCAATGGCCAAACGGGTGCCGCCCGTTTTGTAGACGCCTTGTTGACCCCGCGGAATGCGTGTGCCTTCTGGAAACATGATGACCCACACGCCTTGGGCCATCAGTCTTTTGCCTTGTGTCACCACCTTGTTGAAGGCTTGCGCACGCTGGCTTCTGTCAATGTGAATCATGTCCATGCGGCCCATGGCCCAGCCAAAAAATGGCACGCTGAGCAATTCTTTTTTAAACACATAGGCCAAGGGGTGCGACATGATGGCCGGCATCAGAAAAGTCTCCCACGTGGACTGATGCTTGACCAACAAGATGACGGGGTCTTTTTCGCCGATGGGCAAATTCTCCATGCCTGTGATGCGATTCTCAATGCCCAAAATGAAGGTGCCACTGTGGATGGCATTGCGCAGCCATGCAGCACACCACCAATACAAACGGCTGCTGCTCATGAACATGGACGCCACCACCACCACCAGAGCCCATGGAATGACCGTGATGGTCATCCATATCATGTGAATGAGCGAGCGAATAAAGTTCACAGTGCGGGTTCCAAATGTTTTTTCAAGAACACATCGGCAAATGCGTTGAGGTCTAAATGCATTTGCGTGCCTTCAGGAAAATTGGGGGGCAATGGCTTGCCTCGCATGGCTTCACATTTGCCTGTTAGCACCAAGTGGGGCATACAACCCGCTGCATGCGCCGCTTGCATGTCACGCAAACTGTCTCCCACAAAGGGCACGCCTTTCACATCCACACCAAACCTGTCGGCCACTTGCTCAATCAAGCCTGGCAACGGCTTTCGACACGTGCAGGCATCTTCAATCGTATGAGGGCAATAAAAAATGGCATCGATTCGGCCGCCCACGGCCGCCAACTGCTTGAGCATGCGCTTGTGAATGGCGTTGAGCGCTGCAACATCCATCAAGCCGCGGCCCAAGCCCGATTGGTTGGTGGCCAACACCACGTGATAGCCCGCATGGTTCAAACGCCCAATGGCCTCGAGTGCGCCCGGCAAAGCTTGCCATTCCTCAGGGCTTTTGATGTACTCATCACTGGTGTGATTGAGGGTGCCATCGCGATCAAGTATGACGAGTTTCATAGGGTCTCTTTTGAAACTTAAGCCAAGCGCGACAAATCGGCCACGCGGTTCATGGCCCCATGCAAACACTTGAGCAAACCCTGACGGTTCAAGCGAACATCCATCTCTTCGGCATTGACCATGACATCGTCAAAGAAGGCATCGACAGGTGAGCGCAGTGCCGCCAAAGTTTGCAAGGCGCCCGTGTAGTCGCCTGCATTGAACAGTGCCTCAGACTCTGGCAACAAGCGCTGCATCGCATGGTACAAATCTTGTTCGGCGGTTTCTTTGAGCAGCGCAGGGTTCACATGCGCGTCTACTTCGTCGGCCTTTTTCAAAATATTGCCAATTCGTTTGTTGGCTGCGGCCAATGCAGGGCTTTCGGGCAATGCGGCAAATGCGCGCACTGCCGCCAGCAATTTGGGCACTTGGCCCAAGCGCGCAGGGTGCAAAGCCAGCACCGCATCGACTTCTTGCGCGCTGAAGCCTTGTTCGCGCAATGAACCTGCCAAGCGGTCAAATAAAAATGTGCTTAAAGCTTCAGAAGGATCGGTAATTTTGTTGCCAAACACCGGCACGGCCAGCGCCAGCAATTGACGCCAGTCGACTGCCAAATCTTTGTCCATGAGCATTCGAATGATGCCCAATGCATGACGGCGCAAAGCAAACGGATCTTTGTCGCCACTGGGCAAATTGCCAATGCCAAACATGCCCACCAAAGTTTCTAGCTTGTCGGCCAGCGCCACCACCAAGCCCACGTTGTTGCGCGGCAATTCGTCACCCGCAAAGCGCGGACGGTAGTGGTCTTCAATGGCATCCGCAATGTCATTCGACAAGCCGTCGTGGCGCGCATAGTAGCCGCCCATGATGCCTTGCAACTCCGGGAATTCACCCACCATGTCGGTGAGCAAATCAGTTTTGGCCAACTGCGCTGCCGTGTCAGCAGCTTGCGCCAGTGCATCGCCGCCCAAGGCCTGACCCAAAGCTTTGGCAATGCCGCGTACACGCGCCATGCGCTCGCCTTGTGTGCCCAGCTTGTTGTGATAAATCACTTTGTTCAAGCCTTCAACGCGCGAGGCCAAGGTTTTCTTGCGGTCTTGGTCGAAGAAAAATTTGGCATCGGCCAAACGCGGACGCACCACGCGTTCGTTGCCACCAATGACGGCACTGGCATCTGCCGGCGTAATGTTGCTCACGACCAAAAACTGATGCGTGAGCTTGCCTTGCGCTGTGAGCAGTGGGAAATATTTTTGGTTGGCCTTCATGGTCAAAATCAAACATTCCTGCGGCACTTCCAGAAACTGTTTTTCAAATTCGCAAATGAGCACATTGGGGCGCTCGACCAAAGCCGTCACTTCGTCTAGCAATGCTTCATCTTCAATGGCCTTGACGCCCCCACCTACTTTCACGGCCGCGGCATTCAGCTGCTTCACAATCTCAGCGCGGCGCTCGGCAAAGCTGGCAATGACCGCACCATCGCGCGCCAGCGTGGCGGCATAACTGTCGGCATCTTGAATGATCAAAGGCGACACATTGGCCTCAAAGCGGTGCCCGTGCGTTTCTTGACCCGCCTTCAAGCCCAAGGTTTTGACAGGCACCACTTGTGTGCCATGCAAGGCCACCAAGCCATGCGCAGGGCGTACAAAGTTCACGCTGGTCCAGCCAGGCAATTCGCAATCTGTTTCCAGCTGATAGGTCATGACTTTGGGAATGGGCAACTTGGCCAGCGCCTCGTCCAAAGCTTTTTGCAAGCCTTGCAGCAAGGTGGCGCCTTTGGCCACACTGTCATAAAACAAAGCTTCTGCTTTGCCATCGGGCGCGCGCTTGAGCGACGCCACAAGCGCGGCAGGATTTGAAACGTCCGCACCCAGCGCTTGCAATTTTTTAAGCAAGGCAGGTGTGGCGTTGCCGCTGGCATCTAAGCCCACCGCAACCGGCATGAGTTTTTGTTGCACGGCTTTGTCGTCTGCTTGCGCCACAACTTGGGTCACATGCGCGGCCAATCGACGTGGTGAGGCAAACGGCGTGACCAGGGCACCTGCACCGGTGAGGCCGGCATCACGCAGTTGTTCAAACAGCACGTTGGCAAAAGATTCGCCCAATTTTTTGAGCGCCTTGGGTGGCAGCTCTTCTACAAACAATTCAACCAGAAGGTTTTGATGTGTCATTTTTATTCTTGCCTTCAGGCAGCCTTCTTGCTCAAGGCGTTCAACTGGTCAACCCACTCGCGAGGCGCCATGGGGAAGCCCAAGCGCTCACGACTTTCCCAGTAACTTTGGGCGACCGCTCGCGCCAAATTGCGAATGCGACCGATGTAGGCTGCGCGTTCTGTGACACTGATAGCGCCACGTGCATCGAGCAAGTTAAAGGTGTGCGCCGCTTTGAGCACTTGCTCATAAGCAGGCAAGGCCAGATGCGTGCCAATCAAATGCTGTGCTTGTTTTTCGTAAGCAGAAAAAGCTGTGAACAAGAACTCGGCATCAGCGTGTTCAAAGTTATAGGTCGATTGCTCGACTTCGTTTTGGTGGTACACATCGCCGTAACTGAGCGTGTCGGTCCACTTCAAGTTGTAGACATTGTCGACACCTTGCAAGT
>JBIKOZ010000215.1:0-3795 GCA_044357745.1 Limnohabitans sp.
AGCACGCGTGCCCGTGCGAATGACTTCACCAGAAGCGGTGACCACTTCAAGTGCCAAAACATTTTCACGCATGGTGCCATAGCGAACAGCGTTGGTCCCACTTGCACGTGTCGCGCTCATGCCCCCCAGGGTGGCGTCTGCCCCAGGGTCAATGGGAAAAAACAAACCCGTAGATTTAATTTCTTCATTCAACTGTTTGCGTGTGACGCCCGGTTGAACCGTGACCGTCAAATCTTCTGCATTGATAGACAAGACCTTGTTCATGCGGGTGAGGTCAATGCTGATGCCGCCCTGAACCGCTAACAAGTGCCCTTCTAAGGAAGAGCCCACGCCAAATGGAATCACTGGGACCTTGAAATCGCTGGCCAATTTAACGGCGTCTGATACATCTTTCGTGGACTCTGCAAAGACAACAGCCGACGGGGGAGGAACCGGCGCGAAAGCAGATTCGTCACGGCCGTGTTGTTCACGAATAACAAGCGCGGTAGAGCAGTTCTCGCCAAAACGTGTTTTTAAGGCGTCTAAAAACGCCTGGGGTACAGCGCGAGCCTGGACGACTGGCGCTAAATGGGCTGCATGGGTAGGTGCATTCAAGATTTGGCTCCTGGTGAAGGGTGCGTGGGGTCATCCATCTGTTGGTTGCAAGTCGCCTTGGTGAATCTAGGTTAACGAAATGTGGCCAAACTCGGTCAAAATCGTAGTTTACGCTGAGACCTCCATTTTTGCATTCATCTCAGTACAGGGGAAACACCATGGGTAACCGGCTTACACAAATTGCAACCAGAACCGGTGACGAGGGCACAACCGGCTTGGGCAACAACCAGCGCGTTTCTAAAAACAGTTTGCGCGTTCACGCCATGGGCGATGTAGACGAGTTGAATTCAAACATCGGCTTGCTCCTCTGTGAAACCATGCCGGAGGACGTTCGGGCCCTGTTGGTCGAGGTGCAGCATCAACTTTTCAATCTGGGCGGTGAGTTGTCAATTCCTGGCTTTGAGCTTTTAAAGCAAGAGGCCCTTTTGGTTCTAGACCAGGCGCTTGAGAAATACAACGCGGATCTTCCAAAACTTGAAGAGTTCATTTTGCCCGCGGGTAACCGCGCCGCCTCACTGGCCCATGTCTGCCGCACGGTCGCAAGGCGCGCCGAAAGAGCGTGCGTTGCCTTAGGCAATGAAGAAGGGTTGAATGAAACACCGCGGCAATACTTAAACCGCCTTTCTGATTTGATGTTTGTACTCTCACGCGTGCTCAACCGCATGGACGGTGGCCAGGACGTCTATTGGCAAAGTGAACGCATGAAGAAATGAGCGCTCGCCCTAACCCCTCCTTGTCGCCCTATCATCGAACCATTGATGAGTTGCCAAAGCCTGCCCCCGAGGCGCCGTTCGACCATGTGCCACAAATACGGCTGTATCAAAATTGGTTAAAGCAAAGTCGCGGCCTGTCGTTTGATCGGTATGACGCCTTGAGGCAATGGTCTATTACGGACCTGGATGCCTTTTGGCAAAGTATTTGGGACTACTTCGATTTACAGTCACCTACACCTCACTCGGCCGTGTTGGCAAAGAATGCCATGCCAGGCGCAGTTTGGTTTCCCGGTGCGCAAGTCAACTATGCCAGCCAAATATTCAGGCACGTCGACGCCGCGCATGCTGCCGGCTTTCCGGCCTTGATTGCGCAAAATGAACAGGGCTTGCGGCAAGAGCTTTCATGGCCAGAGCTCAAACGTCAAGTGGCCTCTTTGGCCTTGCACTTAAAGGCTCAGGGCCTTCAGCCCGGGGACCGGGTTGCGGCATACCTGCCAAACATTCCCGAAGCAATGGTTGCCTTTTTGGCCACCATCAGCCTGGGGGGTGTTTGGAGCGTCTGTGCACCCGACATGGGGACCATGGCGGTATTGGACCGGTTCAAACAAATTGAACCCAAAATTTTGATTGCGTGTGATGGCGTGACCTACGGTGGCAAGGACTACGACCGGAAGAGCGTGGTGCAAGAATTGAAAGACGCCTTGCCGTCTGTAGAGCATGTCATCTTGCACCACAATTTAGGCGTGGCAGACTTGGCCAGCAATGATGTGGCGTCCTCGATGCAACTGACGGAAACCACGTCCAGGCACGGTGATGAGGTCGACGCATTTGAGCCAATGTCCTTGCCGTTTGATCACCCTTTATGGATTGTTTATTCGAGCGGCACAACAGGCTTGCCCAAACCCATTGTGCATGGCCACGGCGGCACATTGATAGTCGCCATGGCACTCAAGGTGTTACACAACGACATTGGTTGTAGCTATCACCCGAACACGTGGGGTGAGCGCTTTCATTGGTACAGCTCAACAGGTTGGGTCATGTGGAATGCGCAAGTCGGCGGCTTGCTCAACGGCACCACGTGCGTTATTTACGACGGCAATCCAGGGGGTAGCAAAGACAATCCGGACTGGGGAACCCTGTGGCGTTTTGCGGCCGAAAACAAAGTGACATTTTTTGGCGCAGGCGCAGCATTTTTTGCCAATTGTCAAAAGGCGGGCATTGACCTCCTGCAGTGTGGCGATTTATCGCGCGTTCGGGCGTTGGGCACAACCGGGTCACCCTTATCACCAGAAACTCAAAACTGGGGCAACCAACAATTTAAACGCATCCAGGCACACCATCAAAATAAGCCGCACCTTCACCGTGAAGCCGATGGTGATATTTGGTGGTGCAATATTTCAGGCGGCACCGATTTTTGTGGCGCGTTTGTTGGTGGTAATCGAGAGCTTCCGCAAGCGCTCGGCGTGATGCAGTGCAGATTTTTAGGCTGTGCTGTTGAGGCCTGGAATGAAGCCGGTGAACCCGTTCACGGCGAGGTTGGAGAACTGGTGTGCACGCAACCTATTCCATCCATGCCCCTGTATTTTTGGAATGACGCGCAAAACGCGCGCTATCTGGCCAGTTACTTTGAAATGTATCCAGCAGGACATGGCCGCCAACCCGGTGGCGGTAACACCGACGCTTCTTGGGGCGGTGTTTGGCGGCACGGCGATTGGCTGCGAATTGGTGCACCCGATCAAGGGCGCGAGGGCGGTGAAGGCTGCGTGATTTTTGGCAGAAGCGATGCCACTATCAATCGACATGGCTTGCGAATGGGCACCAGTGAGCTTTACAGTGCCGTCGAAGCCTTGCCAGAAGTCTTGGACAGCATGGTGGTTGATTTGGAATATTTGGGCCGTGAAAGTTACATGCCCTTGTTTGTGGTTTTACGACCAGGACTTTCACTGAACGACGACGTTAAAAACAAATTGAACAACGCCATCAAAACAGCGCTGAGTCCGCGCTTTGTGCCCAATGAAATTTTTCAAGTTGCAGAAATTCCGCGCACCTTGTCGGGAAAAAAACAAGAGTTGCCCATCAAGAAACTCATGTTGGGCCAAGCTTTAGAAAAAGTGGTCAACAAGGATGCAATGGCCAACCCAGGCTGCTTAGATTGGTATGTTGACCGCGCCCAGAAGCACCTGGCCCGCGCTTAGTTTTTGTGCAGCTCGGCGTTCAGGCTACCCCAGCTTTCAGTGCGAGGGATGGCTTGAACAGCACCGCTTTGTGAATCGCGGCGGAACAATATGCCATTCTGACCTGACAAGTCACGCGCCTTCACAACACTGCCGTCTGGCATTTTGACGCGTGTACCACCTGTGACGTAGCAGCCTGCTTCAACCACGCAGTCGTCGCCCAAAGAAATGCCAATGCCGGAGTTGGCGCCGAGCAAGCAACGCTTGCCAATAGAGATGACTTCTTTGCCGCCGCCCGACAAGGTGCCCATGAT
>JBIKOZ010000216.1:0-3792 GCA_044357745.1 Limnohabitans sp.
ATAAATTCAGAAACATTGAAGATGCTGCAGGCGGCCTGCCAAATGACCAGCGTGAGCACCAACAAAATCCAAGGTGCGGTGGCTTCTATCGTTTTCTTATTCACAAATCACCTGCTTATTGATTGATTACAGCGCCGGCTTGGCGAATGGCACCGATATGGCCGCGCAGATCGTGAACGATGTTGGTGAACTCGGGCGTGTAAGTGACTTCCAAATCGCGCGGGCGCGGCAGGTCAATTTCTTTCTTCACCACAAAGCGGCCTGGACTCTTGCTCATGACATACACCGTGTCCGCCAAGAAAACAGACTCGCGCAAATCGTGTGTGACCAAAATGACGTTGAACTTTTGCTCAGTCCAGAGGTCGCGCAAGATGCACCACAACTCTTCTCGAGTGAAGGCATCCAGTGCACCAAAGGGCTCGTCGAGCAACAGCATTTTGGGCTCATGAATGAGTGCACGGCAAATGCTGGCGCGTTGTTGCATGCCCCCCGAAAGTTGCCATGGGAATTTGTCTTCGTAGCCGCCAAGACCGACGGTTCTGAGCAGCTTGCTGGCACGCTCCGCAAACTCGGCCTTGCGTTGTTTGAATTCGGAGCGGAATGGTTCGACGATTTCAAGGGGCAACAAGACGTTGTCGAGGGTGGTGCGCCAAGGCAATAAAGAAGGCGCCTGGAAGGCCATGCCACTGATCTTCAAAGGGCCCGTGACGGGTTGGCCATCTACCAAAATTTGGCCCTTGCTGGGACGCTTGAGTCCTGTAGTGAGCTTCATGAAGGTGGACTTGCCGCAACCTGAGGGGCCCACAATGGCAATGAACTCGCCCTGTTTGACTTGCAAGTTGATGTCTTCAACTGCATAGTGGTTTTGCGCTAACAACTCATCGTTGTAGGCCAACCAAACATTTTGAAAATCAACGAAATTTGCAGTGGTCAAAACAGGCCGCCTTGTTCTATCAAAAATTACTTCTTAGGCTTGGGCAAAATGTCCAGTTCTTTGGCGGTAGGCAAAAATGAGCCGTTCCAAATGTCTTCGGACTTCACGCGTGTTTTGGTGTTGAACGCATCAGAAACTTGCGACGCCATGAGTGACAAGCGAGGGCCTTTGATTTGGCCAAAACCTTCTTCACGAGCAGAGGGGCTGTTGATCACGGTGTCAATGGCCAATTGCAAACGGCGAGTTTCAAGTTCGACATTGATAATGCCGTCGCGCGCTTTCACATCGCCAATGGCGGCGGCTGGGTTGGCAATCACGTCTTTGGCACCTTTGGTGAAGGCCGCCAAAAAGGCTTTCAATGCAGCAGGATTTTCTTTGATGAGCTTGGGAGACGCAATGATGGCGTTGCCATACAACTTCACACCAAAGTCGGGGTATTGCATCACGACCACATCTTCGGCTTTTACGCCTCGGGCTTCGATGTTCAAGAGGGAGGTGAAGGTAAAGCCTGTGATGGCGTCGACATCGCCGCGAACCAACATGGTTTCACGCAAAGGTGGGTCCATGGCTGTCCAAGCCACAGTGCCAATGCTGTTGGCCTTTTGGAAGATGGGGAAAGCGCGGCGACCTGCATCAAACACAGGCGCGCCTAATTTTTTACCAGCCAAATCGGCTGGGGTTTTGATGCCCGATTTTTTCAACGCCATGACCGAAGCCGGTGTGTTGTTGTAGACCATCATGACGGCCACAGGTTTGTTGGGCGCATCGGGGTTGTTGGCGTGGAATTCCATCAAGGCTGCCAGGTCTGCAAAGCCGACGTCATAGGTGCCTGATGCCACACGTGTGACGGCGGCGCCTGAGCCGTTACCGGCATCGACTGTGACGTCCAATTTGGCGTCTTTGAAATAACCCTTGGCGGCTGGCGTCAAGAAGAATGCCGAGGGACCTTCAAAGCGCCAATCCAATTGGAATTTAAGCGGTGTGCTTTGCGCGTTGGCAAAGCCGAATGAACAGGCTGCCAACAAAGCAGCAGTGGTTTTGAGCAAGAAGCGTTTTTTCATGAAAACTCCAAAAAGAATGAAGGATGGACTGTAGATAACCAGCTGTAAATAACTAGCAAAATCGATGCCATTATGAAGCCCTGAAAGGGGGCACTTGTTTCACAAAGTGTATACAGTTTTAGGCCGAAAAGGATCGGTAAAACCCCGAGTCAGCCCTTTTTTGGGCTGTTTTTATTTCAACAAGTCCAAAATGGTGCGGGAGATGACCTTGGTTGCTTTTCTCAAATCCTCTAAATTGAGACGTTCGTCCGCACGTTTGGCATGCGACTCCAAAACAGTGCGGGGGCCTGCACCGTAAATGACCCCTGGAATGCCTTTTTCAACATAGAGGCGAACGTCGGTATAGAGCGGCGTTCCCATGGCGGGAATAGGTTCGCCAAAAATAGTTTGTCCATGCTGTTGAATGGCATTGACCAAGGGCGCATTGCCTGCCAAGGGTTTCATGGCGTGCGCCATGAGCATGCGCTTGATGTCGATGCTGATCTGAGCGTCTTGTGCGCGGCCTTGGTTGAACTCGGTCACCGCGTGTGCCATCACTTCTCGAATATTAGCCTCGACTTCGGCGGGGTTTTCCTCGGGAATCATGCGCCGGTCTAGTTTGAAAATCACGGTACCTGGCACCACGTTGGTGTTGGTGCCACCTTCTATGCGTCCCACATTCAAATAGGGATGATTGATGCCCTCTACTTTGGAGCTGATTTGTTTGTAAAATTTGTTTTGTGCATAAAGGTGATGCAGGACATGAACAGCACCTTGCAATGCATCAACGCCAGTCTCGGGAATGGCTGCGTGCGCCATCTTGCCGTGGACCGTGACTTCCAATTGCAAACAACCATTGTGCGCCGTGACAACCTGGTAACTAAAGCCTGCAGCGATCATCAAGTCGGGTTGGGTGTAGCCTTTGTTGAGCAGCCATCCTGGACCTTTTTCTCCGCCAAATTCTTCGTCGTAAGTAAAGTGCAATTCAACATTGCCCCTCAGCGGTAAATTGTGTTGCGCATGAAGCGCTTCAACAGCACGCAGTGCAAATGTGAAAGTCGAAAAGTCACATTTGCTCACGGCCGTTGCGCGGCCATACATGTTGCCATCTTTTATTTCACCGCCATAAGGTGGATGGGTCCAGCCTTCACCGGGTGGCACAACATCGCCGTGCGCATTGAGTGCAATGGTTTTGCCGCCAGGTCCAAATGGGCGGCGAACAATGAGGTTGGTCAATGAAGTGAGGCCATAGGCTTTGACTTCTTCTTCGGGCACTGGAAATTGTTCAGCCACATAACCCATGGCTTTCAAAAGTTCGGTGGTTTTGACGGCATGCGGTGCGTTGTTGCCCGGCGGCGTGTCTGTAGGCACCTGAACCAGTGCTTGAAGAAAATTGACTTGTTCGTCAAAGTGGGCGTCGATCCATTGGTCGAGTTGGTCGTAATTTTGAGTGGAAGTCATCTTGGTTTATAGCGAAATTTCGGAGGCTGTTTGGGCGAGTAAATGTGCAAAGGCATCGATGCAAAGCTGCATGTCGTCACTGGTGGTGGATTCCAAGGGGTTGTGGCTGATGCCGCTGTTTTCACCTCGCACAAAAAGCATGGCTTGAGGCATGACCTCGTGCAGCTTCATGGCATCGTGCCCTGCGCCACTGGGCATGATGTGGAGCGGCACGCCAAGGGCATGCAGGGCACTTTCCCATCGCTGCTGCCAAGCTTTGTCACTGGGCGCTGCAGCGGCTCGAAGCGTCACTTCACGCTTGCAAACAAGGCCGCGTCGAGCACAAATTTCGTCCAAGGCGTGCAGAACATCGCGCTC